>JBEKSH010000479.1:0-3639 GCA_049517235.1 Roseiarcus sp.
CGCATCATTCTATCGTCCGCTTGGTATATGGGCTGTTTGAATTATTTGCGGGTCGATATCACCAGACGAAATGAGCGATTGCCTCCATTCCTGAAATTTTTGGTTATCATAGGTGCCTCTCGGTAGGAATATAGAGCGTTTTGCAAGGCGACGAATTGGCTCTGTTCCTGGAGTTTTATCAACCATTACAATTGCCCTACTTCTTAGTCCAATAAGTTGAGCGTCAAAAAATTCCGAACATTCCATTACGCTCATTCCTCTAAATGCCCCTTGCTCTGGTGATGTTCTAAAGTTGTTAAAGCTGCCGTGATCCAACGCCGGCATAGTAAGAAAACTATACAAAATTACAACGTCAAACGCGGAGAAGGAAATCTGTTTAATTTGTATGTGATGATGCGGAGTCCAGAGAAAGCGTGACCGTCTGGAGCCAATAAAAATCCCATAACAAAAGGTAAAAGACGTTTTCATCTCACATAGAATTATATTCTTTCCGCCCTTGGTTACTTTATTGTCCTCAAAGTTTAGTCTAGGACAAAGGTAACACACCATCGGACAAAACTCGCTACCCTGTTTTACGACTGATGTGTATAATATTGACGTCACCGCCTGTCCATTTTCAAATTCTTCTGTAAACTTAATTGTTGTAACATTATTGGGACTATTTGCACTAGGGTGCACGGAATAACGTGTGGTGGCTATGCTTAGTCCGTGACGAGGGTCGTCGGATGGTTCCGTTTTAAGCAGGCCTCTGGAGCGATGCACGCCCCGCGATTTAGTGACAATAATAAGGTCGCCTTGGGGCCGCTCGTTGATAGTGAAAACCGTGAAGGGCGAGCCATCTTGTGATATGCAGAGCCGTAAAGCCTTTAATCGCGAGGCAACCATCGTGAACTCTAAGTCCGATATCCGCTACACCGACGAGGAAATCGCACGCCGTCGAGACGACGCGATCCGTCGCGCACTCAACACGCCGCCCAAGCCGCTCAAAGAATTTGTCGGCAAGAGCAAACGTGCGATAGCGCAGCGAAAGAGTCGAGTCAGAAAGAGTGCTCAATCAGAGCCAAAATCATCCGAAGCTTGAGGAGATTGCGCTTAAACCGATTGCGCTGAACGAGGGCCTTGATAGGTCAACCGCTTGCCGACTGCGCCCTTGATTGCGCGAGAAGCGCGCTCTGTGTCGCCAACGCCCAGTTTAACGCGGTTCGAATGCCGGAAATCAAACTCCGCGACGTAGCGGTGAAGATGCTTTTCGCCGCAGTGCTGATAAACGCCTTTCATCCCGCGCTTGAACACGCTGTAGAAGCCCTCGATTGAGTTCGTGTTGATCTTCACGCCGGTCTTGCGGTCGGTATAGCCCCATTCCTCGCGCCCATGGTCAACAGCGTCGTGTTTGGCGAAGTCATCGCCGAGCTGCGCATAGGTGTTCGCCTCATCGGTCATCACGTGTGTTTCTTTGGCGACGTTCGCCCTCACGATCGGCAAAATGTCCTCTTTGCGCGTGCTATCGACATGAAACGAGCGAACGGAACCGCCGCGTTCAACGAGTGACAGGACAACGTTCTTGTGGCCGAAGCCGGCGCGAGCTTTCTCGACGCCTTCCTTGCGACCGATAAACGTTTCATCAATCTCAACGATAGAGCCTTCGCCACCCATCGGGGTTGTGTCGCGCTCGGTCATGGCCTCGCGAACGCGGTGCGCCAGGAACCACGCCGAGCGATAAGAGCCAATGCCAAGCTGGCGCATCAACTGGTGAGCCGAGACGCCCTTCTTGCTCGAAGCCATTAAATGAAACGCCGCAGCCCATTTGGTGAGCGGCAGATGGCTCGACTCCATCACCGAGCCGATCGTCACTGAAAACTGTTCCTCGCACGCGCGACATTTATAGAGGCCGGGGCGCGTGCTGGCGCCCTTAAGCTCGGTCGCTTCGTTGATGACGCCGCAGTGCGGGCAGATCGGGCCATTCGGCCAATGAAGCGCCTCGAAGTGCTTACGGGCAGCGTCTTCGTTGGAGAAAATCGGACTCGACAAATCGATGGACATGGAAAGCTCCTATGCCCAAATTAGTCGCATAATCCGATCGGTGTGTCAAGTGCATAATTGCCAAAGAAAAATTTGGAAAAATTTGCAAAGCCAAATTGCCGGCCATTGAAAACAAAGGGAATTCTTGCTGTCCTGAATCGCCGAATCTTGCAAAACCGCGTCATCCAAGGGTTTTGCAAATATCTGGCCGCTGGCCGTGAAGGGGGGCGTCACGGCGCCCCAAGCCCAGACGTCGTTCTTTATTCGATCGCTAGGCGCTCGCGGCTTGCCGAAAGGCCTTGGCGCGCCGATCTAGTCAGGTCAGGACAATGGGCGGCGGAGCATTCCGATGGCCAAGCAGAACAATGACGCGCCGCTGGCGCAGCGGCCAGTCAGCGCCGACGTCGCGGCTTTCGTCGAGGCGGCGCGCAAGGCGCCGGCGCTGACGACAAGCGGCCGCGGCCGCCTGATCTTCGCGCTCGACGCGACGATGAGCCGGCAGGCGACCTGGGATCTCGCCCAGAGTCTGCAGGCGCGCATGTTTCAGGTCGCCGCCGATCTTGGCGGCCTCGATGTGCAGCTGGTGTATTTTCGCGGGTTCAACGAATGCCGCGCCTCGAAATTCGTGTCCGGCGGGCAGGGCCTCGCCGATCTCATGGCGAAGATCGGGGTGCGCGGCGGCACGACGCAAATCGGCAAGGTGCTCGCCCATGCGCGCGACGAGGCGCGGCGCGCCAAGGTCGGCGCCCTGGTGTTCGTCGGCGACGCGATGGAGGAGCATGTCGACAGGCTGCTGGCGACCGCCGGCGAGCTTGCCATCGCCGGCGTCAAAGCGTTCATGTTTCAGGAAGGCGACGACCCCAGGGCGGCGCAGGCGTTTCGCGAAATCGCGCGCCTGACCGGCGGCGCCTATGGCGCGTTCGATGCGAGCGCGGCGTCCCGGCTGGAGGGGCTGTTGCGCGCCGCCGCCGCTTACGCCGCCGGCGGCCGGGCGGGCCTGGAGGCGCAGGCGCTCAAGGAGGAGGCGGCGCGGCTGCTGCTGCGGCAGATGCGCTGAATTCCGTTTCGTTGTAGCATGGCGCCGGCTCTTTCCGGTTTCCACCCGACGCGAAGCGGCGAAACGCGCCCTTATCGAGAAGAATTCGTGAAGCGATGCCCAACCTGATCGCCGGCTTATTTCTGCTCTATCTCGTCCTGTACGGGATCAAGCAATTCGCGCGGCTGAGCCCCGCCGTAGCGGCGCGGCTGGTGCGCCAGGGCGGGGGCGTGCTCGGCTTGCTCGGCGCACTGTTGCTCGTGCTGCGCGGCAGCCTCGGTCTCGCCTCGCTGCTGGCGAGCGTGGCTTTCGGCTTCGCCGGTTGGGGCAAGTTTCTCAATCTGGCGTCGGCTTTCGGGATCGGCGGCGCGCGTTCCGCCGGCGGCCAGAAATCCAGCGCGCGCTCGGCGATGGTTGAAATGCATCTCGACCATGCGACCGGCGAATTGACCGGCTTCGTGTTGTCGGGCCCCTGGCAGGGGCGTGCGCTGGAGATGCTCACGCGTCCCGATTGCCTCGATCTTTACGCCGCGGCTTTGCGCGACGACCCCGACGGGGCGCGGCTGCTAGAGACGTACCTCGAC
>JBEKSH010000480.1:0-3638 GCA_049517235.1 Roseiarcus sp.
GCGCGGCGGCGATGTTGGCCGCCTTGTCGCTGATCGAATTCATCTGGACGAGAGAGACTTTCATGGAGCGCCTGGGCTGATTGGAGGCATGAGGCCAATGTCGGGGGGCGACGGCGTCGCGTCAAGCGCCACCGGCGCCGGGCCTTGGTTTGGTTTCCGCCGTCGCCGCTGCGGACGGGGCCGGCGCGGCCGCCGCAGCCAACGAGATTTCTATCGACAAAGGCGGGACTTGCGTGGAAAGAGTCGCCGCGGGAAGCCACCGAGGCGGCGCTTATGGGAGGAACGCCTTGTTCTCTTTGACCGATCTATTCTCGGTCGCGGGCCGCACGGCGCTGGTGACGGGCGGGGCGACCGGCATCGGCCGGATCTGCGCCGAAGCGCTGCTGAGCGCCGGCGCGCGAGTGTTGATCGCTTCGCGCAAGGCGGAGGCTTGCGAGGCGGTCGCCAGGGAGCTTTCGGCAATCGGCCCTTGCGAGGGATTCGGCGGGACGGTCGCCAGCGAACAGGGCGTCGCGGCGCTCGCCGAAGAGATCCGCCGGCGCGCCGGCAGGCTCGACATTCTCGTCAACAACGCCGGCGCCAATTGGGGGGCGCCGTTCGAGAAATTCGAATGGAAGGGCTGGGACCGCGTGCTGAGCGTCAACGTCACGGGTCTGTTCACGCTGACGCGCGACCTGATGCCGCTGCTGCTCGCGTCCGGCAGCGAGGAGCGGCCGGCGACGGTCATCAATATCGGCTCGGTGATGGGCGCGATCACCCAATCGGAGAGCGCTTATTCCTATGCCGCGTCCAAGAGCGCCGTGCATCATCTGACGCGCGTCCTGGCAAGCGAATTCGCCGGCCGCCATGTGACGGTCAACGCCATCGCGCCCGGCCCCTTCAAAACGAAGATGACGGCGTTCACGCTGGACAAACAGGCCGGGCTGGCCGCCGCTTTGGCCGGCGTGCCGATGGGGCGCCTCGGCAGGCCGGAGGATCTGGCGGCGACGGTACTTTATCTGGCCGGGCGGGGCGGCGCCTATACGACGGGCGCCGTGATTCCGGTCGACGGCGGGGTCAGCGTCTACGCCCCGCCCGCCATGCTCTCGGAGGTCGAATGACCGACGCCTCGCCCGGGCCGCGCCCTATCGCGCTCGATGAGCTGATCGCCCTTGCCGGAACGGAGGGGGGCGTCTCTCGCTGGTTCACGATCGGCCAGCAGCGCATCGATTCTTTCGCCGACATCACCGAGGACCGGCAGTTCATCCATGTCGACCCCGAGGCGGCGCGCGACTCGCCGTTCGGCGGCACGATCGCCCATGGCTTTCTCACCCTGTCGATGTTGTCGGCGCTGGCGATCGACGCTCTGCCGAGCGTCGAGGGCCGGGCGATGGGCGTCAATTATGGCTTCGACAAACTGCGCTTCGTGTCGCCAGTGCCGGCGGGCGGGCGCATTCGCGGGCGATTCATCCTGCAAAGCGTCACGCCGCGATCGCCGACCGAGTTTCTGGCGCGCTACACCGCGACCGTCGAGATCGAAGGCGCCGCCAAGCCCGCCATCGTCGCGGAATGGCTCACAGTTCTCGTCATGAGCCCGGAACACGCGAAGGCCAGCGCCAAATGACGATACGATTCGATGGACGCACCGCCATTGTCACGGGCGCCGGAGGCGGCCTCGGGCGCTGCCATGCGCTGGGATTGGCCGCGCGCGGCGCCAAAGTCGTCGTCAACGACCTCGGCCGCGACGGCGGGCCGTCGGAAGCGGCGCTGCGGGTGGCCCGCGAAATAGAGGCGAGCGGCGGCGTCGCCATGGCCAATGGCGCCGACGTCGCCAACGCCGATCAGGTCGCCGCGATGGTCGAGGGCGCGCAATCGCGATGGGGAAGCGTCGACATTCTCGTCAACAACGCCGGCATTCTGCGCGACAAGACCTTCGCCAAGATGGAGCTCGCCGATTTCGAACTGGTGCTGAAAGTCCATTTGCTGGGATCGGCGATCTGCACGAAAGCGGTATGGGCGGGCATGCGCGAGCGCAATTACGGCCGCGTGATGTTCACCGCCTCGGCCTCCGGAATCTACGGCAATTACGGTCAGGCCAACTATGGCGCCGCCAAGGCGGGCATGATCGGGTTGATGAACGTGCTGCATCTGGAGGGCGCGAAGAACAACATCCGCGTCAACACGTTGCTCCCGACGGCGGCGACCGGCATGACCGAAGGTCTGATTCCTCCGGAAATGGCCGCGCTGATGAGCCCGGAGACGGTGACCCCCGCCGTCTTGTTCCTGGTCAGCGAGGACGCTCCCTCAAGAATCATCCTGGGCGCCGGCGCCGGGGTGTTCGCCGTCACCCATATCGAGGAGACGGCCGGACTGTTCCTCACCAAGGCGGAGCGGACGCCGGAGACGATCGCCGCGCGCTTCGCCGAGATCGCGGACCCCGCCACGTCGCGCCCGCTCGACAATGCTTTCGCCCAGACTTTCAAATTCGTCGAGAAGGCCGCCAAGGCGCTCGGCGTCCGATTGCCTCAACCGGGAGCCCCCTGATGCGCGAAGCCGTCATCGTCTCGACCGCGCGCACGCCCATCGGGCGCGCCTACCGCGGCGCCTTCAACGACACCCAGGCGCAGACGCTCGGCGGCCATGCGATCGAACAGGCGGTGAAGCGCGCCGGCGCCGATCCGGCGGAGATCGACGACGTCGTGATGGGCGCGGCGATGCAGCAGGGCTCGACCTATATGAACGTGGCGCGCCAGGCCGCGCTGCGCGCCGGGCTGCCGACCTCGGTGGCGGGCATGTCGGTCGACCGGCAATGCGCCTCGGGCCTAATGGCGATCGCCATCGCCGCCAAGCAGATCATTTGCGACGGCATGCGCACGACGGTCGGCGGCGGCCTGGAATCGATTTCGCTGGTGCAGAACGAACACGCCAATCGCTACCGGTCGCAGGACCCCTGGCTCGTCTCGCATCGCAACGACGTCTACATGAGCATGCTGGAGACCGCGGAGGTCGTCGCGCGGCGATATGGGATTTCGCGCGAGCGCCAGGACGAATATGCGCTGCAATCGCAGCGGCGCACCGCGGCCGCTCAAGCCGCGGGCCGCCTCGACGCCGAGATCGTCCCGTTGCCGAGCGTGATGAAAGTCCAGGACAAGGCGACCGGCGCCATAAGCGACAAGCCGGTGACGCTGACGCGCGACGAGGGCAATCGCGCCGACACGACGCTCGCCGGACTGCAGGCGCTGAAGCCCGTCTTCGCCGATGGGCAGCGCGTTGAGACCGGCGCGTTCGTCACCGCCGGCAATGCGTCGCAACTCTCCGACGGCGCTTCGGCCTGCGTGTTGATGGAGGCGCGCCAGGCCGAGCAGCGCGGCCTGCAGCCGCTCGGGATCTATCGCGGCGTCGCGGCGGCCGGCTGCGACGCCGACGAAATGGGCATCGGCCCGGTGTTCGCCGTGCCCAGGCTGCTCGCCGCGCATGGCCTCAAGATCGACGATATCGGCCTTTGGGAATTGAACGAGGCCTTCGCGGTGCAGGTCCTCTATTGCCGCGACCGGCTCGGCATTCCCGACGAGCGATTGAATGTCGACGGCGGCGCGATTTCGATCGGCCACCCCTATGGCATGAGCGGCGCCCGCCTGACCGGCCACGCGCTGATCGAG
>JBEKSH010000481.1:0-3633 GCA_049517235.1 Roseiarcus sp.
GTGAGCCGCATAAAAAGGCCGAATACATGACCGCTCCAGACTTCAAGCCGAAGCCGTTGAAAAATGCCTTGCAACCAGGGGGCCGTCCATACATGACCGCTCCAGACTTCAAGCCGAAGCCGCTGAAAAATGCCTTGCAACCAGGGGGCCGTCCATACATGACGGCTAATGCGTCGCCGTAATCCCTCCGGCCTTCTCATAAGCGAGCCGCGTGCGCGCCGTCGGCCGCACCGCGAGGCGCTCGGCCGCGGCGATCAGCGTCTGCGTGACGAGATCGCGCTGCGCATGGCTGCCGCCGATGCGGATCACCTTGTAGCGGACCGGCAGGATCGCCTGCACGGCGCTCGCGTAATCGCCTTGCGCGAAGGCGAGCGCGCCGTCGACAAGCCGGCGGCCGATATCGACGGTGATTTCCCTGTTGTCGCCGCTTCCATGCCGCTGGTAGTCGTCGAGGGAGCGGCGCAGGCGCGCCACCCCTTGCGCGTCGCTGGCGCGCGCGAGCGCGAGCGCGATATGCAAGTCGTTGAAGACGAGCACATGGTCGTCGACATGGGTCAGCCATTGGCTGGCGATCGGGCTCCAGCGCGCGCCGACATCGGCGCCGGCAAGTTCGAGACGCCACAGCAGCGCGGAGGCGTCGACGAGATCGAGCAGCGAATCGCCGGGGATTCTCGGCGCGACGAAAGAATCGTAATCGGCGAGCACTTCGTCGAAGCGCCCCTCTTCGATCAGGTAGAGCGCGAGATGCCAGCCGTTATGCACCGACAAGGCGTGCGCCTTGCTCCAGGACGGCCGCGACGCCTTGAGAAAGTCGACGCCCTCGGACTGGCGGCTCTCCGTCTCCAGGACATGCGCGACCGCATGCACCGCCCACGCGTCTTCGGCGTTGCGCGCGATCGCGCTGCGGCCGACCTCCTCGGCGCGGCGAAGCTCGCCCGCCTCCTCGAGTCCGAACGCGTATTGGCCGAGCATGAAGCCGTAATTCGGGCTCGCGCGATCCCAGGCCGGCAGCACGCGCGCCACCGAATCGCGGATGCTGAGCGAATGGCCGAGATAGAAATAGCTGTCGTGGGCGAAGCGCAGGGCGAGCGCGTCGGTCGGGTGGTCGACGAGTATGTCTTCCCAGACGCCGGTCGCCGCGACGATCTCGCCCGCCGCCCAGGCCTTGGCGGCGGCCAGATGACGCTTCTCGCGCGACGAAGCGCCCGGTATCGCCGCCTCGGCGGCGCCGATCGCCGTGGTCACCGCCGGATTGTCGCCGCGAAAGCCGTTGAGCAGCAACAGTGAGGCGATCGCGCTGGCGCCCAGGGTGAACGCGGGGTCGCAGCCGACCGCCTCCTGCAGCACGGCGATGGGATCGCCCTTCCAGGCGAGATATTCGGTCACCGCCCGATCGAGGGCGGCGGCCGAAGCGGGCGCGCCGGCGACGTCCAGTCCCTGCTGGTCTTTGGCCATGGTCAGCTCCGATGCGCGGCTTTGGTGTCGGGCCTAGCAGGCAGCGAGAGAATGAACCGTTCGATGTCCCTGGCGACCTTCGCCGGCGCCTCCCAATGCGGCGCGTGGCCGACATCTTCATAATGGGCGGCGACAAGGCCGGGAATCTTGTGCGCCAGCGCTTGCTGCGCCAGCGCGTCGAACACGGCGTCGCGAACGCCCCATATCGACAGCGTCGGAACATTTATCGGATCGGCGAGGGCGGTGTCGCCGAGCAGGCCGTCGACGGTCCGCCGCCAGGCGTCAAGGCCGAGCTTCATGCTCTCGTCGACGAAAATGTCGAGCTGCGCGGGAGCGATCGGCCGATGGGCTGTGCTCGCCTGGAAACCCCTCGCATAGTCGCGCGGCACGTGGGTCGCGAATGCGGCGAGATCGTCGCGCATCGCCAGGAGGCCGGCATGGCCCGCCGCGCTCGGCGCGGCGCTGATCAGGATCAGGCTCGCCAGCAGATCGGGCCTCGCCTGCGCGACGCGCTGGGCGACGATAGAGCCCAGCGAATGGCCGATCAGATGGACGGGCTCGCCGCCCAACGATTCTATGAAGGCGATCGCGTCGTCGGCAAAATCGCCGATCGCATAGGAGTCGCCCGGCTCGCTGGCGCCATGCCCGCGCTGATCGAGCGCGAACAATTGAAACTTCGCGCTCAACGGCGCGAACAGCAGCTCGAAACTGCGCCAGGAATCGGTGAAGCCATGCAGCAGGACCACGCGGGGGCCGCCCGCGCCGACGCTCACGAAATGGTGGCGCCGGCCGCTCGGCAGCCGGATATCCCGATGGATCGGCGAAGCGGCGGGATTGCCGGTCATCACGAAGTCTCCATTCCTTCGACGGTCAAGCCTCGATGACGCGGTTCACTCCATCAAAATCATATTCTGATCGCGTGAACGATGCAATCGGCGGACATTCGGGCGCGGCCAAAACCGCCGCCCTACTCGGTCGCGCCGGTTTTTTTATCGATCGGGCTATGGTAGTTAAGAATCCCGCCCACGAATAAACCAGCAATGGACCGGACGGCGAAGGGGAGGAGCCTATGAAGGCGAAGGGGCTGATGCTTTCGACGGCCGTCCTCTCGGCAGTTGGCCTGCTGCCGTTCTATCGGGCGAGCGATGCGATCTTGCCCACGGAACCGTCATGTTCGCGCTAGGCCTCGATTTCGGCACCAACACAGTGCGCGCGTTGCTGGTCCGCTGCTCGGACGGTGCGGAATTCGGCTCTTGCGTCGTCGACTATCCGCACGGCGCGCAGGGCATCCTGCTCGATTCCAGCGACCACCGTCTCGCCCGGCAATACCCGGGGGATTACCTGTTCGGCATCGAGGAGAGCGTCAAGGGCGCGCTCGCCGTCGCCAGGGCCCGAGGCGATTTCGACGTTTCGAAAGTGGCTGGAGTCGGCGTCGACACGACGGGATCGAGCCCGCTGCCCGTCGACCAGCAAAATCGCCCGCTGGCGCTTGACGGGAAGTGGAAAGACAATCTGGCGGCGCAGTGCTGGCTGTGGAAGGACCACACGAGCTGGCGCGAGGCCGCCTCGATCACCGAACTCTCGGCCAAACACCGCCCTCACCTGATCGCCAAATGCGGCGGCGTCTATTCCTCGGAATGGTGGTGGTCGAAGATCTGGCATTGCCTGAACGTCGCGCCGGCGGTGTTCGAGGCGGCCTACTCCTGGGTCGAACTGGCCGACTGGGCGCCCTCCGTGCTCGCCGGAACAACCGATCCGCGGCAGGTGAAGCGCGGCGTCTGCCCCGCCGGCCACAAGGCGCTCTACTCCGACGAATGGGGCGGCCTGCCGGACAAGGGGTTTCTGGAGATGCTCGACCCGCGGCTCGCCGCGCTGCGCGACCGCCTCTACGAAAAGGCCTGGGACGCGACGGAGCCGGCCGGATCGCTATGCGCCGAATGGGCCGCCAAACTCGGGCTGCCCGTCGGGATTCCGATCGCGATCGGCGAGTTCGACGTGCATTACGGCGCGATCGGCTGCGGCGTGCGCGAGGGGACGCTGGTCAAGGTGATCGGCACCTCGACCTGCGACATTTGCGTGGTTTCCGCCGAAAAACGGGTTCCCGACATTCCCGGCATTTGCGGCATCGTCAAGGGCGCGGTGCTGCCCGGCTTCTACGGGATCGAAGCCGGCCAGTCG
>JBEKSH010000482.1:0-3632 GCA_049517235.1 Roseiarcus sp.
GCTGGCGGAACCGCCTCAGAAAAAGCGCGGCTCGCCCTCGCTTCAGGCTGTGCGGCCCTGATGGTTTCGAGCGGGGCAGTCCCGCGTGACCAGCTCGCGCCGACGCCGGGCTGCTCATCGCGACGCGTCATGCGCGGTCGCCTCGACATTGCGGGCCGCCGGGCCTACGCGACGCCTGTGGGGTCTCCCCTCGGCCGGTCCGCCAACGGGATCTCGGGCGGCAAGTTGACTCTCGACGGCGAAACCTATCGACTTGCCCTCAATAAAAGGGGCGCGCCGATCGGCGCGGCGATCTCAACGGACCCTCGCGCCGTGTATCGACGATCGATCTGTTCTTGTTCATCATCGCGCATTGCTCGATCATGAAGCCGACGACCCTGATGCGGCGCCCCGGGTGACCGAACTCTTCGCGGAGCAAACTGTTGACTCATGTGTTGACCGCCAACCGCCGATCCGCTTCGCGGCGCGAAGCGCCGCCCGACGCTCCGCAGCGCGGCCCCGCGGCCGATGCGCCACGCGTTGGCGAGCCGGTCCGGCTGCGCAATGAAAACGATTCTGTCGCCGCCGCGCTCGGCGGCGAAATAATCACCGGCGCCTATCCGCCGGGCTCCCTGTTGCCCCACGAAAGCGTCCTGCTCAAGCGTTTCAAGGTCTCGCGCCCGACGCTGCGCGAAGCATTCCGGGCGCTCGCCGCCAAGGGCCTCATCATTTCGCGCCAGAGGGTCGGCACCAGCGTTCGCCCGAAATCGGACTGGAACACGCTGGATCCTGATTTTCTCGCCTGGCACCTGCACACGGCGCTGACGATGGACTTCGTCGGCGACCTCTTTCAGCTGCGCCAGTGGGTGGAGCCGCAAGCGGCCAGTTTCGCCGCCCGGTCGGGCGACCTGAATGCGCTCGCGCGTATCGCGGAGGCGTACGCGGACATGGAGCGCTTCCAGGACGGCAGCGGCGACCTGATCGGCGCGGACTTACGCTTCCACCAGGCCATTCTCGACGCGACCGGCAATCAGTTTATCGCCACGCTTGGCGGGCTCATCCGCACAGCGCTTCTCGGCTCATTCAAAGTTGGCTGGCGCGGAGCCGTCATCAAGGACGACCGCCTGCACCAGCACCGCGCCGTGCTGCAGGCGATTGAAGCGCGCGAACCGGACAGCGCGCGTGAGCGGATGGCCAAGCTGCTCCAGGATTCGATCGACGACGTGCGCCGGGAGCTTGACAAGAGCAATCGCGCCAAGGCGCGCCTTCGCAGCGAGATTTGACGCCCATTTTTGCCGGGGAAGCCCGAAGCCGGATCGCGCCTTGGCGCCCGTCCGCGCACAACGCCGGGCGAACGCGCCCTGCTCTATATGCAGCGCCCGCCGTCCACCTCCAGCACGACGCCGGTCAGGAACGAAGCCTCGTCGGAAACCAGAAACAGCGCGGCGTTGGCCACGTCCTGCGGCGTCGAAAAGCGGCCGAGCGGCACCGTCGCCTTGAAGGCGGCGCGGCGCTCGGGCGTGTCGGCGCCAAGAAAGCTCGCGAGCAGCGGCGTCTCGCCGGCCACCGGCGCCAGCGCGCAGACGCGGATGTTGTCAGGCGCAAATTCAACCGCCATGGATTTCGACATTACGTGAACCGCGCCCTTCGACGCATTATAGACGGTGAGGCCGGGGCGGGGCCGCAAAGCCGCCGTCGAGCCGACGTTGACGATGACGCCGCCGCCGTTTTCGCGCATATGCGGGACCAGCGCATCGGCCATCAGGAAAATCGACTTCACGTTGACGGCGAAGATGCGGTCGAATTCCGCCTCGTCGACCTCCAGCATCGAGCGATTGCGATGGGTCGTGCCGGCGTTGTTCACGACGCAATCGACACGGCCGAACGCCGCGATCGCCGCATTGACGGCCGCCTCGACCTGACCCTTTTTCGAAACGTCGCAGGTCAGCGCGATCGCCCCGGCGCCGATCCTCGCCGCCGCCGCTTGGGCCGATTGCGCGTTGAAATCAAGGCAAGCGACCCGCGCGCCCTCCCGCGCAAAGGTCTCGGCGATGCCAAAGCCAAATCCCTGTCCGGCGCCCGTGACGATAGCGGTCTTAGCCTTCAGACGCATCTCTCCTCCAAATCCCACACGCCCGGCCCGTCCAGCGGCAAGCAGGCGCGGTCGCCCGAGGCGCCCGCCGGGAGTTAGCACGCCAAAGCCGGCTTTGGCGACAGATCGGATCGAAATCGCGCCGCGGATATCGTCGAAGGGCTTGAATGTGCTGACGCAACGCCAGATATCGGGCGTTGCGGCGCGAGCCGGCCCTTCCCCGCCTTATCCCGGATTTTCCATGCGTATCGAGAGCGACATCAAGCTGGATTTCAAGGACGTGTTGATCCGCCCCAAGCGCTCCACCCTCAGTTCGCGCAACGAGGTCGACGTTCACCGGACTTTCCGCTTTCTGCATACGGGCGCGGACTGGACGGGATTTCCGCTGATCGCCGCCAATATGGACGTCACCGGCACGCTCGCGATGGCGCGCGCGCTCGGGCGTCATCACGCGCTGACCGCCTTGCATAAGCACTATCCGGTCGACGCGCTCGCCGAATTCTTTGCGGGCCACGACGGCCAGCACGCCTTCTATTCGATCGGCACGACCGAGGCCGATCTGGCCAAGCTGGCCAAGGTCAGGCAAAAGGCCCCTGTGCGGCTGCTCTGCCTCGATGTCGCCAATGGCTATTCCGAGAAATTCCTCGATACGGTCAAGCGCGCCCGGGAGGAGAATCCGGGCGCGATCGTCATGGCCGGCAATGTCGTGACCGGCGATATGACCGAAGCGTTGATCCTGGCGGGCGCCGACATCGTGAAAATCGGCATCGGCCCCGGCTCGGTCTGCACGACGCGCAAGGTGACGGGGGTCGGCTATCCCCAGCTCTCGGCGATCATCGAATGCGCCGACGCCGCGCATGGGCTGAAGGGCCAGGTCTGCGCCGACGGCGGCTGCGCGTCGCCCGGCGACATCGCCAAGGCCTATGGCGCGGGCGCCGATTTCGTGATGCTGGGCGGCATGCTCGCCGGCCATGACGAATGCGACGGCGAAATCCGCTATGAGGAGCGCGACGGCGGACAGGTCCCCGTCGGCATGGGTTTCTACGGCATGTCCTCGGAAGCGGCGATGAAGAAATACGCGGGCGGGGTCGCCGCCTACCGGGCCGCCGAAGGCAAGAGCGTCGAGACGCCCTATCGCGGGCCGGTCGACAACACGATGGGCGAGATCATGGGCGGCCTGCGCTCGATGATGACCTATATCGGCGCCACGCAACTCAAGGAAGTGGCCAAGCGCACCACTTTCGTGCGCGTGACGGCGCAAACCAACGACGTGTTCGGGGAATAGCGAACGAGCTCGCGGAGCAGGAGCGCGACCAATCGGGTCGCCCCCCGCGGCCTCGGCTTTTCGTCATGAGCTTGAGGCCGGCGCCGATTGGGCGGCGATCCATTGCGCGATCGCCGGCCAGTCCTCCTTCAGCGTGCGCGCTCCCATGAACAGGCCGATATGGCCGCCGGGCACGGTCTTCTGGACGATGCGATCCTTCGGCGTCCCGATCAATTTCGCGGCGTCGAGCACCTGCTCCGGCGCCGTGATATCGTCGTTGGCGCCGGCCAGCAGATA
>JBEKSH010000483.1:0-3629 GCA_049517235.1 Roseiarcus sp.
CCATCTGCATGCCAAAGCAGATGCCGAGATACGGCACCTTGCGTTCGCGCGCGAACCGGGCCGCGAGGATCTTGCCCTCCGCCCCGCGCGGCCCGAAGCCGCCCGGCACGAGAATCCCGTGGACATGGTCGAGATGCGGCGCGGGATCGGCGCCCTCGAACACCTCGCTCTCGATCCAGTCGAGATTGACCCTCACCCGATTGGCGATGCCGCCGTGCGTCAGCGCTTCGATCAGCGACTTGTAGGCGTCCTTGAGCCCGGTATATTTGCCGACGATGGCGATCGTCACCTCGCCCTCGGGGTTATGGAACGCCCTGGTCACGCCCGCCCAGCGGCTCATATTCGGCTTGGGCGCGGGTTCGATGCCGAAGGCGGCGAGCACTTCGCGGTCGAGCCCCGCGTCGTGATAGGCGCGCGGCACATCGTAGATCGAGCCGATGTCGCGCGCCTCGATCACCGCGCTTTCGCGCACGTTGCAGAACAGCCCGAGCTTGCGGCGTTCCTCGCGCGGGATTTCGCGATCGGTGCGGCACAGCAAGATGTCGGGCTGGATGCCGATCGAGCGCAGCTCCTTGACCGAATGCTGCGTCGGCTTTGTCTTTAGTTCGCCGGCGCTTGGGATGTACGGCAAAAGCGTCAGATGAACGTAGACGACGTGGCCGTCCGGCAGATCGGCGCCGAGCTGGCGGATCGCTTCGAAGAACGGCAGGCCTTCGATGTCGCCAACCGTGCCGCCGATCTCGACGAGCACGAAATCGACGTCGTCATTGCCCTCCAGGATGAATTCCTTGATCGCGTTGGTGACATGGGGGATCACCTGGACGGTCGCGCCGAGAAAATCGCCGCGCCGCTCCTTGGCGATGATTTCCTGGTAGATGCGCCCGGTGGTGATGTTGTCGCGCCGGTTGGCCGAGCGGCCGGTGAACCGCTCGTAATGGCCAAGGTCGAGATCGGTCTCGGCGCCGTCGTCGGTGACGAACACTTCGCCGTGCTGGGTCGGACTCATCGTGCCGGGATCGACGTTGAGATAGGGATCGAGCTTGCGCAGCCGCGCGCTGTAGCCGCGCGCCTGCAGCAGGGCGCCGAGCGCCGCCGAAGCCAAACCCTTGCCGAGCGAGGAGACCACGCCGCCGGTGATGAAAACATAGCGCGCCATGGGAGCCGACCTCTAGCCGATCGCGGGCGATTCTGCGAGGAGAGAATCGGGCAAGTGTGAAATTGATTGCGGAAAGCGAGCGGGACCGGGCGCTACTCCATGCCGCGGGCGCGTCGACCAGGCTCAGCACCACAGCCAATTGCAGCCGAAGAACCGATAGCGGCGGATTCGCACGTAACGCACGCCCCCCGACGAGCGCGGTGGCGGAAGGGTCTTCTGGGGCGGCGGCACGTCAGGGTTTTGACTGGTCGGATCGACCTGGACCGCTCTGAGCCGCAGCTCGGCCGCCTTGGCCGGATCGGGCGCCCCAAGCAATCCGCGCTCATACATGATGGCGAGGAATTTGAGCGAATATCCATCGTTGAGGTCGGCGGCCTGCTGGAAGTACTGCGCCGCGGCGTTATAGTCGCGCGGCGTTCCCTTGCCGTCGAAATACATGATTCCGGCCTCGGCGAGGGCGAAGGAATTGCCCGCTTCAATCGCCTTCTCATAGAGGTTGAGCGCCTTGGCGTCGTCTTCCTTCACGAACACGCCGTTCGCGTACATAACACCGAGATCGTTGATGCCGCTTGGCAAACCCGCGGCGGCGGCCTTGCTGATGAGGTCGAAGGCTCGCTGGCTGTCCTTGACGACGCCGCGACCCGTCGCGAAAAGGACGCCAAGTGCGTCCTCCGCCGGCGCATAGCCAGCGTCGGCGGCCTTCGTGTAATGCGGCAACGCCGCCAGATAGTTCTTTATCGTATCGTAGGTGGAGCCGAGCAGGTATTGCAGGCGCGGCTCATTTGGATTGGCGCTCACGGCCGCCTCGCAGATTGGGATAGCGGCGGCGAAATCGCGGGTCTTGGCAATTTTCAGCTGCTCAGGGTTGGCGAAGGGTGGGGGTGGCGCGGCAAGGCGTTCGCATTCGCCGGCCGGGCCGCTGGCGGCGAGCGGCGCCGCCGGAGGGGCTTCGCGCGGCTGGGCCGCCGACTCCGCCGTCTGCGCGCCGGGGGTGGAGCCAGACTGGTTCGCGACCCCTGCGCTCGGCGCGGGCGCGGCTGCCGCCGGATTCGAAACTGGAACCGCGCCCTGCCCGACGACGACCGGCGCCGGGGCGGCCGGCGGGCCCCCGAGATAGACGTCGCCAACCAAGGACGAACTATCCCACGGCCTCTGCCGGTGGTCGGTCGTCTGCAGCACATCGCCGCGAACCCTGGAAATCATCTGCCGGACTTCGAGGCCCGGCGTCGCGACATATTTCAGCAGGGCGGCGGTGAAGGGCGAATTGCGGCCCGCGCCGTCGAGCGCGACATTGCCGGGTTGGGTCGAGTAGACGATCAGGGACCCCTCGCCCGTCGCTTCCATGACGCCCAATCCGCGCGCCGGCGCCGCGCGGTCGCCGTGCGACAATTTCTCGAGAAACGGATTGTTGCGGCAGGCGTCGAGGATAATGATGTTGGCGCGCCCGCTTCCCTCCATCTCCTGCTGGATGTCGCTCAGATTGATCGTGTTGAAACGCACATCCGCCGGGCTTTCGATCTTCGCGTCGACGGGAAGAAGATAATTCTCGCCGTTCATTTGCAGACCATGTCCGGCATAGAAGAACAGCGCGACGTCGGCGTTGCGCAACCGCCCCGAGAAGTCGCGCACCGCCCTGGCCATCGCCTCGCGCGTCGCGTCGCGTTGCTCGATCACTTCGAACCCGGCGTCGCGCAAAGCCCGCGCGACATCGGCGGCGTCGTTCGAGGGATTGTCGAGCGCGGGAACGGCTTGATATTGGCCATTGCCGACGACGAGCGCGAGGCGAACGCCGGCGAGCGCCTCGGCCTGAACGGCGATCAAGGCGCCGATCGCGCCAAGCAGCGGGATCACGGATCGGCGGAAAAAATTTCGCATGGCGCTCCGTTACGGTCTTGCAATGAGGCCGGCATTGCTCGCCCTGCGGCGACCGCCGGGTCGCATATTGAGACGCCGCGCAAGGGCGTCAAGCGGCGCGCGAGAAGTCTCAAGCCGAGTCGGCCTCGCGGTCTTCGGCGCCTCTCTCCCAACCAAGGCGCCGAGCGCCGGCGACGCGAAACGGCGGGTTTTTGGAAGAAGTTAGCGCGAAATGCGCGAAAAACGCGCCGCCGACGCCCGCTAAGTCCTTGATATCCGCGCGCAGGAAAGGTCAAAAAAGCGGCCGGGAACATGGAATATCAAGGCGTTAGGCGACGATTTCGTTCCGCGGCGGGCGTTCTTCGGGCAATTCCGGCGCCGCGAGGCGCAGCGAAACCGCCGCCCGGCTGGCGACGAGGCGCTCCATCTTGAGCCGCACGGCGATCGCCTTGTCCTTGTCGCGGCATTCGAGCGGCGGCTCGTAAAGCCGCTCGCCGTGATAGCGGTCGAGCTGTTCGAGCACCTTTATGAGATGCGGCACGGCGCTGAGCTTGCCATCGGCGATCTTTCGCTCGATCAGCCGCAAGGCGGCGTCGAGCCGGGCGATCTGCACCAGCGT
>JBEKSH010000484.1:0-3625 GCA_049517235.1 Roseiarcus sp.
GCGTCAAAATCAGACCGAACCGCTATCGGCATGGCGAACCTCCTTCGTTCGCCACCTTGAATCAGACTGTTGCCGATTCGAAAACCCCCGCAGAGTCACGCGCCGCGGGAATTGGTATTACCGCTATTTCGCGCGATTTCCTGGCGGCGCTTGTGAACCGATTTCTCATAGTCGTCGATGACGTTGGGCGATCGTATCAAGGAGCGCCCAGCCCAATCCGTCCGAAACGGACCGGGCTCGACCAGCAGCACGCGGATTCCCAGCGGCTCGACCTCCTGCGCGAGCGATTCCGACAGGCCTTCCACTGCAAATTTCGTGGCCGCATAATAGCCCGAACCGGCGAAGCCGATGATCCCGCCGACTGATGCGATATTGACGATGTATCCCTGCTTGCGCACCCGCATTCCCGGCAGAACCGCTCGGATCATGGCGGCCAAGCCGAAAAAGTTCGTGTCAAATATCGCGCGGATGTCTTTCTCCTCCCCTTCCTCCACCGCAGCCAAATAGCCGTAGCCCGCATTGTTGACGAGCACGTCGATGCGCCCGAACGCGCGCTCGGCCTCGCTAACGGCATGTTTAATCTGATCTGCATTCGTCACATCCAAGGCGAGCGCCTTCGCCTTGTCCTCATGCCCAGCGATAAGATCGTCAAGCTTCTTCGGATTGCGCGCCGTCGCCACTACGCGAAACCCATGGGCGAGCGCCGCGCGGACAAACTCCCGGCCGAAGCCAGTCGAGCATCCGGTGACGAACCAAACAGGGGAATCGGCTGAGCTCTTCGCCATGGATTACTCTACCTGTAAGCGCGAGAGAACGCGCAACATGCGCCATTCGACAACATCATCCAAGGGATGCGGCGCGACCTCATCGAAATGCAGACGCTCAAGCAGCGATGACCCGTTCAGCCCCGCATTGACCCTAGCGTTCGGACATCAAACACATTCTGCGAAAACATTGCGTGGCGTGCTCGCGCGAACATTGATCTCCGTCAATATCCGGGGCGCTGCACTTTTTGATCGTGAGACGCTTGCGCGCTTGACATGCCTCAATGCGACTGGAGCCGATCTCGTCCAATCGTTCCACTCATAGCAGGACGGCAAGACTTTGCCGGCGTGTGGGAAGTGACGCGCCATGCCTCGTTCCCCGGATGTGGAAGACTCGCGCGGTAGGATCTCCCGTCGATCCTTCCTGAGAGGGACGGGTGCGGCGGCGGCCGGAGCCGCGGCGTTGGAAACGGCGCTTGCGAGCGTAGCGGAAGCTGCGGCGGACGTCGCCGGGCCTCGGGTCGTCGGCCCGGATGCGGCGCCGATTACGTTGCGGGTCAATGGCGCGACGCGGACAGTTGCGGTCGAGCCGCGGGCCACGCTTGCCGAGGTGTTGCGCGGCCCGCTCGACCTGACCGGCACGAAGATCGGCTGCGATCGCGGCGCCTGTTCGGCCTGTACGGTGCTGCTTGAGGGCGCACCCGTGGCGTCGTGCTCGATCCTCGCCATCGACGTCGGCGACCGGGCGATCACGACCATCGAAGGCTTGGCCCGCGACGGCGCGCTACATCCGGTGCAGGCGGCCTTCATCGCGCACGATGCGCTGCAATGCGGCTTCTGCACGCCGGGCTTAGTGCTGAGTTGCGCCGCGTTGCTCGAGCGCATCCCGAATCCGACAGAAGAGGACATCAAGGCCGCCATCAGCGGCCACCTCTGCCGCTGCGGCGTCTATCCGCACGTGGTCGAGGCGGTGCTCGCCGCCGCTCAGGCAAGGAGGGGCTGATGGCTGCGCAACCGCAAGACTCGCTACGGCGCGAAACATTACCGTTCGGCATAGCCGGCGTGTCACTGGCGCAAGTCGAGCGCACGGTTGCCGCCGACGAGGCGCCGCCGCTTGCGCCCAACGCCGACCTCACCCTGATCGGCAAGTCCGCGCCGCGCTGGAACGGGCGGGCGAAGGTGACTGGCGCCGTGCGCTTCACCACCGATATCGCCCTGCCCCGCATGCTGCACGCGCGCCTGCTGCGCGCGCCGCTGCCGCACGCGCGCATCCGCGCCATCGATATCAGTGCGGCGGAGCGCCATCCGGGTGTGCGCGCGGTGCACGTGATCCTTGGGCCACGCGGCGGCGGGACGGCGTCGGTCTCGGCGGACGAAGACATGGAGGCCACGCGCCGCGTCGAAGAACCGGTGGCGCTCTATGCCGGCATGGCGGTGGCGGCAGTGGCCGCGCTCTCCCCGGAGGCGGCGGAGCAAGGCGTGCAGCTGATCAAGGTCGATTGGCAGCCGCTGCCCTTCGTCGTCGACATGGAGGATGCCCGCGCGGCCGGCGCGCCGGTGGTGTTCGAGAAGCTGGACGTGCTGGCGGGCTTTGGCGCCAGCGGCCTGGTGACGGCCGGCTTGCCGCTGAACGGCAACGTGCGCGGCCCGGCCACGGACGCGCGCGGCGATGCGGCGGCGGGCTTCGCGGCGGCGGACGTGGTCGTCGAGGGCGAGTATCGGACCCAAGTGCAGTCCCATTGCTGCATGGAACCGCATGGCATCGTCGCCGACTGGCGAGCGGACGGGTTGACCGTTTACATCTCCACCCAGTACACGGCCGGCGTGCGCGAGGAATTGGCGCGCAGCTTCGGCCTGCCGCTCAATCGGGTGCGTGTCATCGTCGATGCGATGGGCGGGGGGTTCGGTTCGAAATCCACGCTCGGCTACTACGGTCTCGCTGCGGTCGCGCTCTCGCGCCAGGCCGGCGCGCCGGTGCGGTTGGTGCTGGACCGGCACGAAGAGCAGGTCGATTCCGGCTACCGGGCGGCGACATGGCAGCGCCTGCGCATCGGCGCGCGGCGCGACGGCAGTCTCAGCGCGATCTCGCTGCTGTCGTATGGCAGCGCCGGCACGGCGCTCGGCGCCGGCGTCGGCAATGTCGCGTCGCGCCTGTATGCCTGCGCCAACTATGAAGAAGCGCACTATGACGTCTTCATCAATGCCGGGCCGGGCTGCGCCATGCGCGCGCCCGGCGCGGTGCCCGGGGCGGTCGCGTTGGAGCAGGCCATCGACGAATTGTCCGAAAAGCTCGGCATGGACCCGATTGCGTTGCGCGACCGGATCGACGCCAGCCCGGCGCGGCGCGAGGAGCGGCGCATCGGCGCCGAGCGGATCGGCTGGAGTCGCCGGCACGCGGCCGGCGTCGAGACGGGTCCGATCAAGACCGGGCTGGGCATGGCGCAGTCGCTGTGGGGCGCGAATGTGCAGATCAATTCGGCCTGCGAGGTGCGTGTGCTGCGCGACGGCTCAGTCGAGGTTCGCTCCAGCGTGCAGGACATCGGCACGGGAACCGGCACAGTGCTGGCGCAGGTGGTCGCCGAGGAACTCGGCCTGCGCCCGGAAGACGTGGCGGTGCGCATCGGCGACACTGATTTTCCGGCCGGCCCGGGGTCGGGCGGCAGCCGCGCGACGGCCTCGATCACGCCGCCGGCGCGCAACGCCGCGTACCAGGTTTGCCGGCAGTTGTGCGCGCTCGCCGCGCCGATCCTCGGCGTGGAGGCCGACGACTTGGAGGCGCGCGGCGGCCGCATCGTCTCGCGCAGCAATCCCGCGCGCGCGATGGCGTTCCGCGATGCGGCGGCGAAGATGCGGACCGAGCA
>JBEKSH010000485.1:0-3620 GCA_049517235.1 Roseiarcus sp.
GCGCGTCGCCGCCCCCATGGAGCCGCGATGGACCAGATCGTCACGATCATCCTGCCAGTATTCGGCCTGATTGGCGTCGGCTATGCCGTCGCATGGTCCGGCGTGCTCGACCACACGCGCGGCGAGGCGCTGTCCGACTTTGTCTTCGTCATCGCCATTCCGCTGCTCATCCTCCGCGTCTTGGCGACGGCGGATTTCTCCGGCATGTCCGCGTGGCGGCTGTGGTTTCCTTTCTTCACCGCCTTCACGCTGTCGTGGGCGGCCGGCGCCCTTCTGATCCGCCGGTTGTTCGGCCGCGGCGCGCGGGCGGGGCTGGTCGCCGGCCTCGCGGCCGGCTACGGCAACACGACGCTGGTCGGCATCCCTCTGGCGCTCGCGGCGTACGGCGCGGCGGGCTCGCTGCCCATGGCGCTGATCATCGCCGTGCAGATGCCCATCATGATGGCTGCGATCGCGCTTCTGATGGAGCGGGCCGAGCGGCAGGATGGGGTCGCCAACGGCGATGGTGGCGCAACGGCGCTGGCGAAGTCGGTAGGCCGTAACCTCTTCGGGAATCCAATTGTTATCGGCTTGGCGGCGGGCGCGTTGTGGCGGCTCTCCGGCCTCCCCTTCGCCGGCCTTCCCGCCGACCTCGTCGGGCGACTGGCGGACGTCGCGAGCACGCTGGCGCTTTTCGTCCTCGGCATGACCCTGCGCCGGCATGGCGTGCGCGGCAATATCCGCGCCGGACTGGTGCTGACAGGGCTCAAGCTTCTGATCATGCCGGCGCTGGTCCTCGTCCTCGCGCGCGCCGTTTCCCTGTCGCCGACCGCCGCCAAGGTCGCCGTCATCGCCGCGGCGTGCCCGACAGGCGTGACGCCCTTCCTGGTCGCCGGCCGGTTCAGGACGAGCGAGGGCCTCGCCTCAAACGCCATCACGCTGTCGACAGTCTTCGCTGTCGCCAGCGTCGCCTTCTGGCTACACGCCGTGGACTGGTTGCAGTAGGGCCGTTGACGGCGCGCGAGGCTGCGCAGGCCGCGGCGCGGCCTCCGCAGCGGCGGCATGGACGGCGAAGCCGGACGACTGCCGCGTGCACGAGCGAGTCGAATGGAAGCCCCGCTTGGCGCGGCTCGGCGCCGGCGCCTATTTTGCTGGATGCTGTCTCCACGGCATTTGCGACGCAACGCCAATTCGCGCATGATGAACTCCGGGGGCCTGGACCCGCCTGGACTTTATTTGCTGCTGGATGGCGGCCGATCCTTCGCCATTGCGAGTGCCGCCGACGCGGCGTCGCTGAGGCCGCGCACGGCGGTCAAATGATAATACTTTGAGGTATCGGCAAAAAATGCTCTTGGCTGGGGGACCTGGATTCGAACCAAGATTGACGGAGTCAGAGTCCGCAGTTCTACCGTTGAACTATCCCCCAAACGACGCAGCGCCTGTGCGAGTGAGGCTAGATAACGAACGAGCGGGCGCGGCGCAAGAGCCTTGGGCGGCGCGGTCCGACCCTTGTCGCAAACGCCGTCGCTCATGCGGGTCAACGGGCGGGCGAGATATTCGCGACTTGCCGCGAAGCCGCGGGGCGGGCAAAGTCGCCGGCCGCTTCGCCGGCGATGCGACCGGCCTGGCTGGGGCGAGAGAGGAAACCGACCGCATGTCGTCCCAGAAAACTCTCGTCGCTCGAGGGGGCGGGCCGGCGCTCGTCAATCGGTCGTTGGCCGGCGCCGCACTGGAGGCGCGCAAGTTCGGCGGCGCGGTTTTCGGCGCAGACCAGCGTCCGGTCATGCCGGGCGATGCCGAGGCGTTCGGTCGGGCGGCGCCTGCGCCCGCCGAGCCTTGGCCGGCTGGCGCCTGACATGGCTCACATACTGACGATCACCATGAACCCGGCCATCGACGTGTCGACCTCGGTCGACCAGGTGAGGCCGACCCAGAAGCTGCGCTGCGCGGCGGCGCGGCGCGAACCCGGCGGCGGCGGGATCAATGTCGCCCGCGTCGTCGGCCGGCTCGGCTCCGACGTCACGGCGCTCTACACGGTCGGCGGCGCCGTCGGCCAATTGCTTCGGCGCCTGGTCGACGAGGAGAGCATCCGCAGCGTTGCGATCCCGGTCCGGGAGGAAACCCGTGAGGATTTCACGGCGCTCGAGACGGCCACCGGCGATCAGTTCCGTTTTGTGTTGAGCGGGCCGCAACTGAGCGGCGCCGAATGGCAAAGCTGCCTCGACGCGTTCGCCGCATTTCGCGAGGAGCCTGACTTCATCGTGGCGAGCGGCAGTCTTCCACCCGGCGTCCCGGAGGATTTCTATGTGCGGATCGCCGAGATCGCGCGCCGCCGTGGGGCGCCGCTGGCGCTCGACGCGTCGGGCGCGCCGCTCAAGGCGGCGCTGGATCATGGCGTCGATCTCGTGAAGCCAAATCTGGCCGAACTGCGAGCGTTGACCGGCAAGCCGCTGGCGGATCAGGCGTCGTGGATCGCCGCCTGCGAGAGCCTGGTCGCGGCCGGAAACGCGAAGGTTGTGGCGCTGTCCCTAGGACACCGCGGCGCGCTCCTGGTCACGCAGGACGGCGCCTGGCGCGCGGCGCCCCTTCCCATCAGGCCGGCGAGCACGGTCGGAGCCGGCGACAGTTTCCTGGGCGCCATGGTTTGGGCTCTTGCGTCCGGCCGATCTTTGGAAGACGCGTTTCGCCATGGCGTGGCCGGGGGTTCGGCCGCCTTGTTGGCTCCGGGCACGGGGCTTTGCCACGCCACCGACCTGCGCGAGCTTCTCGAACGTGTCGTCGTGGAAGCTGTGGCCCTGCCGCCATTGCCTCAAGAAGCGCAGACCGCGCCCGGGCCGGCCTGACCGCGCGCCTTCGATTTCCGTTCAAGGGCGGCGGCAGCCTTGGGCTTCGAGGAGAACGCGATGACGGGGCCGGGGACGTCGCGCCGCCCGCAAAGCCGATCGGCCGATTGCCGCCGAGGTCCCGGCCTTGCGCTTGTGAGGGATCATCGCCAACTACACGGCGCCGGCCAGCAGGGATCGCCATCACTCGCGCGTCGACAAGGTTTCCGCGAGCACCGTTATCCGTCGCCGATCGAGTGAAAAGGCCGAGGCGATCGTCGCGCGTTGGGGCGGCGGATTGCAACCGGCTTCAACGGGTCCGGGTCCGCAGTTCCGCCGCAAACGCTGTTGATTGTGCGCGCCAATTTCTGTGCGCGAGGGCCACGACTTGCCGCGGAGCGGCCGTGGGGGCAAGGTCGCCCTGCGCGCTCTGTCGCTTTGGCGCGGCGGGCGGGCCGCGTCCAAGAGAGGGGACTGATTTCATGGCATTGCAGAAAATTCTTGTCGCTCAAGGGGGCGGGCCGACCGCGGTGATCAATCAATCGCTGGTCGGCGTCGTGCAGGAGGCGCGGCGCTTCGCCAGCGTCGGCGCCGTCTATGGCGCCGCCCATGGCGTGCGCGGCATCGTCAACGAGGACTTCGTCGATCTCGGGCAGGAGACCGACGCCAATCTTGAAGCCGTCGCGGCGACGCCGTCGGCGGCGCTGGGCTCGACGCGCGACAAGCCCGACCTGAAATACTGCCACGAGATATTCGAGGTCCTCAAGGCGCACGAAATTACCCAGTTCCACTACATCGGCGGCAACGATTCCTCGGACA
>JBEKSH010000486.1:0-3616 GCA_049517235.1 Roseiarcus sp.
ACGCATATCGCCGGCAAATGGAAGGCAAGCCAGAACCGTCCCGCCGCCGACCGCGCGGGGGTTATCACCGGGCTTGAGGCGATGGGCGACGAAGCCTCGCTCGCCATGGCGTCGATCGTGCGCGAGGCCGAGCCGAAAGCCTGACCGCTCGGCGTTCGCGCGCTGCGCCGGGGCGCCCGCCAGACGAGCTACGCCGCTCCGCCGTATCGAGCGCCAAGGCGCCAACCAGGCGGACGATCTCGCCGCGGGCGAAGGCGAGATCGACCCGGGAAAATCGGATGAGCGCGTCGCCATCGCGACCGGAGCCATCGCCCGAAATCGATAAAAAAATGAAATTGTATATGCTTTGCAGCGAAAATTTCGGAAGGCGAAGGAGGCTGCGTTGAAGCTGGCGACCTTCCGGCGCGATGGCGCCGAGCGCGTCGGGCTCGTCCATTCGCGCGACGCGCGCCTGTTCGACCTGGCGGCGGCGGCGGCGCGCGAGGGCGCGCCGAACCGCGCCTTCGACTCGATGCTCGCGCTGATCGACGCCGACGACGCCGGGCTGGACGCGGCGCGCGAACTTTTCGACAGGCGCGGCGCGCAAGCCGATCTGTCGATCGACGTGAGCGCGGCGCAATTGCTGGCGCCGCTGCCGCAGCCCCGCCAAATGCGCGACGGCATGTCCTTCGCCGCGCATATCCTTCAGTCGCGGCGTGGCTCAAGAGCCGTCGCGGCGCTGCGCGACCATGGCGAGGCGGCTTTCAGAGCGGCGATGGCCGAGCCGCTCGGCGAACTGCCACCGGTGTACCGGAAGCTGCCGATCTACTACATCACTAACTGCATGACCGTCGGCGGGCCCGACGCGACCGTTCGATGGCCCCATTACAGCAAGGTGATGGATTATGAGCTGGAATTTGGCATTGTGACGCGCCGCACGCGCGCCAATATTCCGTTGAGCCAAGCGCGCAGCCATATTTTCGGCTATACGATCTTCAATGATTTCTCGGCTCGCGACACGCAGGCGCTCGAAATGGAAGGCCGGCTCGGACCGGCCAAGGGCAAGAGTTTCGACGGCGGCAATGTGCTGGGCCCGTGGATCGTCACGCCCGATGAAATCGGCGACCCGCAGTCGCTTGGCGTCGAAGTGAGGGTGAACGGCGAGGTCCGCTCCCGCGGCAAGACGGCGGGCATGTTGTTCTCGTTCGAGGAAATTCTTGCTTACGCGTCGCAGGACGAGACCATTCACGCGGGCGAATTCTTCGGCTCGGGGACGGTCGGCAATTGCAGCGGCCTGGAGCTCGGCCGCTTTCTCGAACACGGCGATGTCGTCGAACTGGAAGTCGAGAATATCGGCGTCCTGCGCAACAAGGTCGAGCGGCAGAATTGAACCGCCGTTGCAAATTGGGGAGGAATGGATGGCGCGTCAGTTGATCGATATTTCCGTGCCGCTGCAGAACGATGTCGCGGCCGATCCGCCCGGCCACGGTCCGGCGATCGAATATATCGACCATCGGCAGAGCCTGCCGCAGATCCTGCCGTTCTTTCCCGGCCTGAAGGCGGAAGATCTTCCCGACGGCCAGGGCTGGGCGGTGGAGCGCGTGCGGCTGTCCACGCATAACGGCACGCACCTCGATGCGCCCTGGCATTTCCATCCAACGATGAATCGCGGCGAGCGCGCCGCCACCATCGACGAAGTGCCGCTCGAATGGTGTTTGCAGCCCGGCGTGAAGCTCGACTTTCGGCATTTCCCGGACGGCTATGTCGCGACCGCCGCCGACGTCGAGGCCGAACTCGGGCGGATCGGCCACGCGCTTCGCCCGCTTGAAATTGTGGTCGTCAACACCAGCGCCGGCGCCAAATACGGTCAGCCCGATTACGTCGCCTCCGGCTGCGGCATGGGCTATGAGGCGACCATGTATCTGCTGGAGCGCGGCGTGCGATTGACCGGCACCGACGGCTGGAGTTGGGACGCGCCGTTCATCCACACCGCAAAGAGATACGCTCAGACTCACGACGCCTCGCTGATCTGGGAGGGCCATAAGGCCGGGCGTCATATCGGCTATTGCCATATCGAAAAGCTGCATGGCCTGGAGCGCCTGCCGGCCAGCGGATTCACGGTCTCATGCTTCCCCGTAAAGATCGAACGCGCCTCGGCGGGATGGACGAGAGCGGTGGCGATCATCGACGGGTGAGGGACGCAACGCGTGCTGCGACGGGAGTTCGCCGCACCGGATTGGACGGTTCGCCTTGCCGCGCTATGTTCCCCTGTATATAGGGCATATCCTTGGAGCCCGCCGCTGGGAGCCGGCTGGCGCAGCGAGGCGCGCGTGGAGCAGGGGCAGGGGTTTGGCGCGTGGACCGGCTTTTCGCCGCAGGAATGGGCGGCGATCGGGCTTTCGCTGAAAGTGGCGACGGTCGGCTCGCTGGCGAGTCTGCCGTTCGGCGTGGCCGTTGCCTGGCTGCTCGCGCGGCGGCAATTTCCCGGCAAGCTGATCGTCAATGGCCTCGTACATCTGCCGCTGGTGCTGCCGCCCGTCGTCACCGGCTGGCTGTTGCTGATCGCCTTCGGGCGGCACGGGATTTTCGGGCGCGCGCTCGAAGCCTGCTGCGCCATCGTCTTGTCGTTTCGCTGGACTGGCGCGGCGCTCGCCGCGGCGGTGATGGGCTTTCCCTTGATGGTGCGGGCGATCCGCCTGTCGATCGAGGCGGTCGACGCGCGTCTCGAACAGGCGGCCGAAACGCTGGGGGCGCCGCCGCTGGCGGTGTTCTTCACCGTCACGCTGCCGCTGGCGCTGCCCGGCGTGGTCGCCGGCCTGATCCTGGGGTTCGCCAAGGCGATCGGCGAATTTGGCGCGACCATCACGTTCGTCGCCAATATTCCCGGCGAGACGCAGACGATCGCCACCGCGATCTACGGCTACACACAGCAGCCCGGCGCCGAGACGAGCATCCTGCGCCTCACGCTGGTGGCGATCGTCATCGCGTTTGGCGCGCTCGTCGCCTCGGAGTTTCTGGCGGCGCGCGTCTCCGGACGGACGACCGAGCCGTGATCGAGATCGACGTTTCCCACACCCTCGGCGACTTCCGCCTTCAGGCGCGCATCGCGGCCGATGGCGGCGTGCTCGCCTTGTGCGGCGCGTCAGGCGCCGGCAAGACCACGCTGCTGACCATCGTCGCGGGCCTGTTGCGCCCGCGGGCGGGCCGCGTCGTGGTCGATGGGATGGTGTTGTTGGACACGGCGTCCGGCGTCGATCTGGCGCCGCGCCGCCGCCGCGTCGGCTACGTCTTTCAGGAACCGCGGCTGTTTCCCCATCTGAGCGTCGAACAAAATCTCCGCTACGGCCAGAGATTCACGGCGCGGGCGCAGCGCTTTGTCGATTTCGACGCGGTGGCGTCGCTGCTCGGCATAGCCCCGTTGCTGGCGCGCCGGCCCGACCGCCTTTCGGGCGGGGAGAAGCAGCGCGTCGCGATCGGGCGCGCCTTGCTGGTCAGTCCGAGCCTGTTGCTGATGGATGAACCGCTCGCCGCGCTCGACGATGCGCGCCGGTTGGACATCCTCAGCTATATCGAGAAGATGCGCGACGCTTTTTCGATTCCGATCATCTTCGTCAGCCACCGGGTCAGCGAGGTCGAA
>JBEKSH010000487.1:0-3603 GCA_049517235.1 Roseiarcus sp.
CCGCGCTGGCCCTGTCGGCGCTTGGCGAGAGCTTCAAACAAGGCTGGAGGCAACACTTCGCGAGCCGGCCGCATGCTCTCGAGTTCCTCATCCGTCAGCTCCGGGCTTTCGACGGCATTCCAATCTTCCTTGCTGTAACCCCGCCCCGGCGCAAATTCTTTCAGACGCTTAGGCATGATTGCCGCTCCTCTCTCTTTTGGACGCCGGGCGAAGGCTGACGATCGAGATCGCCTCAGTCCCGAGCATCGCAAAAATCACGACGACGGCGCTGTCGTTCAGCGTTCCAACCGCCTTGAAGCGCCCATCACTTGAACGCGTGATCGTCGCGCCGGCAAAGTCGAAACCACCCTCAATGTCCGCGAAATCCAATCCGTGCTTATCGAGGTTGGAAAGCCGCTTCGGCTCATCCCAGGTGATCACCATGATTCTTGACATAGACGATAAAATGGTTGTGTCAACATAAATCGTATATACAAAAAATAGTGATTGGACAGCGCGGCCGATCTTCGTGACAGCGCAATGTCGCCGACCCTCCTCCAGCGCCGCGAGGACTTGCCGCTTCGACCCGACCCTCGAAACGGGTTCGATGTTTTCCAAATATTTTCCCGCGGCTCGCCGGTGGGATTTCGCCACAGAAAAGCCGATTTCCGGCGCGCAGGATGCGCGCATCGACACCCTGTGAAATCCGCGATCTGCAGAAGATAAGCCGATCTCGCGGCGACTGCATCCTGTTCCGCCAACGGTTTGGCGGCGATGGAGGAAACAATGCTGTCACGTCAATGGATAAGCCGTATTTCGGCCGTCCTCGCCAGCGCGGCGATGTTGACGGCCTCGATCGACCCCGCGCCGGCTTTCACGTTTCCCGCGCCCACTCTCGAGCAATCGATCGCCGCCGCGCAGATCGACAAGGTCTGGTGGCGGCGCTGGGGCTGGGGCTGCCGATGGGGCTGCGGCTGGGGCCCGTTCGCGATCGTCGGCGCCGCGGGGGCGCTGGCCACCGGCCTTGTCGCCGCCCCGATCGTCGGCGTCGGCCGCGCGGTCGCCGGACCGCCGTATTGGGGGCCCGGTTATTATGGACCGGGCTACGCTGGCCCCGCCTATTATCCGGGCCCCGGCTACGGCCCCGGCCCTTATGGCCCATGCTGGCGCCGCGTCTGGGGTCCGGGCGGCAGCTGGCAGTGGACGCGCGTCTGCTGAAGCGGCGCCGTCACGTTGCGTCAAACGGGCGAAAGTGCTTGGAAAGCTTCAGGCCCTGGCCCTGATAATTGGACACCGCGGTCGCGCCGTAGAGTTCGTCGGCCTTGTCGGCGAGTTCCTCATAGACGAGGCGCCCAACCGGCTGGCCGTCTTCGAGCAGGAACGGCACGTCGCGGCTGCGCACCTCCAGCACCGCGCGCGCGCTCGGGCGCCCGTCCGGCGCGTGGCCGAAGCCCGGATCGAAGAAACCGGCGTAGTGAACGCGAAATTCGCCGATCGCCGGATCGATCGGCGCCATTTCGGCGGCCAGATCCGGCGGGATCTGCATCTTCTCGCGCGAGGCCAGGATATAGAATTCGTCGGGATCGAGGATCAGCCTTTTATCGGGACGCGCCCGGATCGGCTCCCAGAATTCGTTCGCCGAATAGGCTCCGGAGCGGTCGACATCGATGATGTCGCCGTTCTTCTGGGCGCGGTAACCGACGATCTGGCCCGCCGAACCGCTCAGCGCGACGCGCATGATCAGGCCCTCCCGCAAATCGAGTTCGCCGTCGACGAGCGGCGTCCTGGCGTGACGCCCCCTGATTTCCTTATCGCTCAGCGCGAAGTCGGCGAGCCCCATGTGTTTGGAATTGCGGCTGCGGAACCTGATCTGGTTGAGCCGCGAGCCTTCGCGCACGCGCACGCTGAAACTGCGCGGCGAAATCTCGATATAGAGCGGGCCGTGATAGTCGAGCGGCACGTCGTCGAACGCTTCGCTGCGATCGACGATCAGGCGCGTGAAAATATCGAGACGACCGGTGGAGCTCTTGGGGTTGGCGGCGCCGGAAAGGCTGGGCAGAAGCTCCAGCCGCTCCATCAATGGGGCGATATACACGATGCCCTTTTCGAGCACCGCGCCCTCGCCCGTCAGCGACATGCGCTCGGGATTGAGGCTGGCGAGATGATCCATCACCGTGCGGTCGCGGCCGGGCAGGAAACTGGCGCGCACACGAAAGACCTCCTTGCCGAGGCGCAGATCGAGACTGGCGGGCTGATACTGCGATTCGTCGATCGCCCTGTAGGCCTGGATCAAACGGCGCCGCGCCATCGCGCGAATTTCCTGGCGGGCGAACAGTCCGAAATGCGTCGTGAAATAACTGTCGTCGCGCACCGCGGCGTCGTTGAACAGATCGGGAGACGTTTTGCGTCGGGGCGCGTTCATGAACAGCTCAAAGCTTGCGGGGTTCGCCAATACCGCCTTGTTACCGCCTCGCGCCATTGACGCCAAGCCGCGCGCGGGTCTAAATGGACGTCTACGTGGTCATTTGAGCCGGTCGGCTTGCCGCCACGCTAAACAAGGGGCTAAAAGATCGGGGCTTTTCAAACAAATCGCCCTGTTCTGACGCCCCGCGGCGCGCCGCCGCGTGAGGAGAGCTTTATGACGACCCCCCGCAAGACCCGCGACCCCAAAACCTTGCGCGCCGCGACGCAGCTCGTGCACGGCGGCTCGTTGCGCTCCGCCTTCGGCGAAACCTCGGAAGCCTTGTTCCTCACGCAGGGCTACCTCTACGATACGATGGAGGACGCCGAGGCGCGCTTCAAGGGCGATGCGCCGGGATTCATCTATTCGCGCTTCGCCAATCCGACGGTCGCGATGTTCGAGCGCCGCATGGCGTTGCTGGAGGGCGCCGAGGCGGCGCGCGCGACCGCGAGCGGCATGGCGGCGGTCGCCGCCGCGTTGATGGGCCAGCTCAAGGCGGGCGATCACGTCGTCGCGGCCAGGGCGCTGTTCGGTTCGTGTCTCTACGTCGTCGAGGAATTGCTGCCGCGCTTTGGCGTCGCCTCGACGCTGGTCGAGGGCTGCGACCTCGCGCAGTGGCGCGCCGCGATGCGCCCCAACACCAAGACGACTTTTCTCGAAAGTCCGACCAACCCGACGCTCGAGGTCATCGACATCGCCGGCGTCGCCAGGATCGCCCACGAGCATAGCGCGACTCTGGTTGTCGACAATGTCTTCGCCACGCCGCTGTTGCAACATCCGTTGCAACTGGGCGCCGATTGCGTCGTCTATTCCGCGACCAAGCATATCGACGGCCAGGGCCGGGTTCTCGGCGGCGTGATCCTCGCCTCCGAGGCCTTCATCAACGAGCATATCCATAATTACTTGCGCCAGACCGGCCCTTCGCTGTCGCCGTTCAACGCCTGGGTGATGCTGAAATCGCTGGAGACCTTGCCGGTCCGCGTCGCCGCGCAAGTGCGCTCGGCCGAAAGAATCGCCGATTATCTGGCCGCGCATCCAAGCGTCGCCCGCGTGTTCTATCCCGGCCGCGACGATCATCCGCAGGCCGCGCTCGCCCGGCGGCAAATGAAGGGCGGCGGCACGCTGGTCACCTTCGATGTCAAGGGCGGCAAGCAAAACGCGTT
>JBEKSH010000488.1:0-3594 GCA_049517235.1 Roseiarcus sp.
CGCGTCGAGGTCAACCGTCAACAGCGCGGAAGCATAGGCGCCGATGGCGAGAAGCCCGGCATGGCCGAACGACATCTGCCCGGCTGTGCCGGCCATCAGGGTGAGGCTGAGGGCGAGCATGGCGGCGAGCCAGGCATTGGTCAGGGTTTGCAGCAGATATGGCGAACCGATGACAAGCGGCAACACGAACGCCGCGCCGGTCAGTACCCATAGCGCCCATCGCGGCGGCTGCAACGGTTTGCTCGGCGCGATGAATGCGCCCGTGAGCGGTTCGCTTTGAAGCACGGCGCGCCCGCCGAACAGGCCGTTGGGCATCCATATCAGGAACAGGATCAGCAGCACGAAGGCAAACAGATTGCGATAGGTCGTCCCCAGCAATGCAATGCCATAGCTTTCAATAAGGCCAAGCAGGAGGCTTCCGACGATCGCGCCTGGCACGTTGCCGACGCCGCCGATCACCTGGGCGACAATGCCCTTCAAGGTGGCCTGAAAGCTCATCGCGGGATCGATGTGGTTGTAATACATGCCGACCAGCAGGCCGCTCAATCCCCCGAGCGCCGAGGCGATGGCGAAGACCGCGCTGTTGACGGCATTGACGTTGACCCCCATTTGCAGCGCCGCTTCGCGATCCTGCGCCGTTGCGCGCACGGCGAAGCCGAGCTTGGTGAAACGAAGGAACACGAACAGCATCGCCGCGCTGCCAACGCCGACGCCGGCGATGAGAAGATCGAGCGCTCCGATCGAACCTCCGCCGATGTCGATGCGCCAGTCCGGAAGATCGCTCGGCAAAGCGCGTGGATTGGGCGAGAAGACGAGCTGCACGACCTGATCGAGCACAAAACTGATGCCGATCGTCGCCAATAGCGGCGCGATTCGCGCGGACCCTTGCAGGGGCCGCAGACCGACGCGCTCGATCAATACGCCGACCAATGCGCCTGCAATAATGACGATCCCCATCGTTACCGGCAACGGCGTGTGCAGAAAAGTGATCGCCGCCCAGCCGATATAGGCGCCGATCGTATAGACCGAGCCATGCGCGAAGTTGATGAGATTGGAGACGCCGAAGATCAGCGCCAGTCCGACCGCGAGCAGCGCGTATATATTACCGATGACAAGTCCGTTGACGGTATAGTCGATAATTGAACTCAAGCCGCAGCGTCCTCAGTCGTGAAAGCATGTTGCGGCCTATGTCGTCAGTGGCCGGGCGGCGGCAATTGACCAGGCAAGCAAGAAACGCAGCTTAGCTTCCGTTCGGCTTTTTGCCATCCCACAGGACGAACTGGCCGTTCTTGACGACGAGATAGACAGCGCGCGCTCCGGCGACGCGCCGCGTCTGGGGATCGAAAGTCGCCTTGCCATAGATCACGCTCGGAACGTCCTTGATTTGAGCGAGGCCGTCATGGATCGCGGTGCGATCGGCGCCATATTTATCGATGACCTCAGCGAGCAGAATGATCGTGTCATAGGCGACTGCGTTGAAGTCGTCCGGCTCTTCATTGTATTTGGCTTTGAACTTGGTCACGAAGGATTGGACTTCCGGGTGCGGGTCGCTCGGGAAGAAGTTCGATTCGGTGAAGACCCCGTTGCCCGCATCGCCGGCGAGCTCGATGAATTTGGGCGAGTAGATCGATCCGCTCGCGACGATCGGCTGGGTCAGGCCGACGGAGCGCGTCTGCCGCGTGATCAAGGCGCCGTCCGCATAATAGGAGATCAACACGATACCGTCCGGCTTGGCGTCGCGAACGCGAACCAGCGTGGAGCGGAAGTCCTTCTCGTCGGGCTGATAGCCTTCCGAGGCGACAACCTCGGCGCCGAGGCTCTTGATTGTTTCGGCGAAAATCGCCTGGCTGCTGCGGCCCCAATCGGTGTTGAGATAGAGGACCGCGACGCGCTTGAAGCCGAGGTCCGCCGCATATTTGGCGAGTCGCGGCTGCTCATCAGCCTGGCTGACCGAATTGCTCCACATATAATCGCCGCCCTTGGTGAAATTGGGGTGCGAATTGGTGAAGCCGAACTGGACGAGTCCGGCGCGCTGGTAAATCGATGAGGCGGCCATTGAAGCGGTGCTGGAAAAATCGCCGACTTCGACGACGATCTTCGGGTCGCTGACAAATTTCTGGGCGATGGCGACCGATTGACGCGGATCGGCCTGGCTGTCCTCGAACACATATTGCAGCGGCCGCCGCTTGACCCCCTTCACGTTGACCTCTTCGAGCGCGAGATCGAACCCCTTCTTCCACTGCGCGCCATATTGAGCGTTCTGTCCCGTCAGCGGCCCGCTCACGCCGATCGTCACCGGTTCGCCGCTTGTCTGCGCGATGGCCGCTGACGCTCCGACGCTGACTGTGACCAGAACGGCGAGACGATTGAGCCAGTTTGTGAAGCGATGAGTTGCGTTTGCGATCATGTTCTTTCCCTTTGCAAGGATTCCTCACGGCGTCGTCGGCTCGCCCTGACGACGCAGCCAACCGGCGATCGAGCCGCCTCATGCGGGCGGTTTCGTCGATTTGGGCGTGCAGCCTCAGACCCTACCTCTAGCCAAAATAACTATAATGTCTATGGAAAAGATATTATGATCGCCTTTCCTCGCGTTAAGAAACACATTTCTGCCCGTGCTTTTCGCGTCGCTCCGGCGCCGGCGCACGCGCCGTGCCGATGATAGCGCATCAATCGCCGCCAAATTAGTCGGGGACAAACGCGGATTTTGGAATGATGCGGGCGGACAGCACGCCTGCGATGGATCGGATGAACTGCAGTGTCTCGGGACTGGCTTCAGCATTGAGGTCGATTAGAGTGAAGGCGTATTTATCGCGCGACTTGTTCAGCAGATTTGTGATGTTGAGACTCGCCGCGGCCAAGGCCGCGGTGATCTGGCTCACCATGCCCGGCACATTTTCATTAGCGACGGCAAGGCGCACGCCGCCACTGCGCGGCAGGGCTACATTCGGAAAATTCACCGAATCGCGAATCCCGCCGTTTTCGAGGAAATCCACGAGCGATTCGGCGACCATGGCCGTGCAATTGATCTCGGCTTCGGCGGTGGAGGCCCCAAGATGGGGCAATACGATGGCCCGCGGCCGATCGAGGATCGCGCGGGTCGCGAAGTCGGTGACATAGGCATGCAGCTTGCCCGAGTCGAGGGCGGCGCATAATGCGGCCTCGTCAACCACGCCGGCTCGCGAGAGGTTGATCAGGATTGCTCCCTGTTTCATCAGCGCGAGGCGTTGTTCGCCGATGAGGTGGCTGGTCTGGCTATCGAAGGGGATGTGGAGCGTGACCAGATCCGCCCGCGCCAGCAACTCCTCCGTGCTCACGGCGCGGGTGACGGACGGCGAAACCTGCCAGGCCCGTTCGACCGCAAGCGACGGATCGAAACCTTCGACGCGCATGCCAAGGCCGATCCCCGCATTGGCCACCTGCACGCCGATGGCCCCAAGACCCACGACACCCAGTTTCTTGCCTGTCAGCTCGAAGCCGCCAAAGCGCTTCTTCTCTTTCTCCACCTGATGCTGGATGGCAGCATTGTCGCCCTTGAGGCCGCGGACGAAATCCAGCGCCGCGGCGATGTTTCGGGCGGCGAGGAGCATGGCGGCT
>JBEKSH010000489.1:0-3585 GCA_049517235.1 Roseiarcus sp.
CAGGCCTTCGACATGACTGACTCGGATACGGAGAGTATGCGCCCGATATAGACCCAGTGTGCTCTTGGGCGATGATCGGCGGCTCGATCAGGCCGCGGCGGTAGTGGGCGTCGGTTGAACCGCCGCGTCCTGTGCGGCCTTCCAATTCCAAGGCAGGAGTTCGTCGATCGCCTTGGCGGGATGGTCCGGCAATTTGGCGAGGACAAAGGCGAGCCAGGCTTGCGGATTGACGTCGTTCAACTTGCAGCTGTGGATGAGCGTATAGACTGCGGCAGCTCGACGGCCACCTTCGTCCGATCCAGCAAATGTCCAATTGCGTCTTCCGATTGCTACACCACGCAGGGCGCGCTCCGCGGCATTGTTTGACAGACAAATGCGTCCGTCATCGAGGAAGCGCGTGAACTCCGCCCAGCGACTGAGGGAGTAATTGATCGCCTTCGCGGTATCGTTGTTCGTTGAGAGGAGCGCGAGTTTTTGGCGCAGAAAGGCTTCGAGCGCGATGATCAACGGCTTCGAGCGCTCCTGCCGCACCGCTCGCCGCTCATGGGCCGTTTTGCCGTTGATGAGACGTTCAATCGCGAACAGCTCGTCGATGCGGCGCACGGCCTCGTGCGCAATCGGCGCCTTCGAAAGTTTCGCCAAGTCGAAAAACTTGCGTCTTCCGTGCGCCCAACACGCTGCTTCGGCAATTGGTCCTGGTTTGCGGGCGCCGTCATAGAGTTCATTGAAACCCGCAAACGCATCGGCCTGCATCACGCCTGCCCAACCGGCCAGATGCTGGCGCGGATAGGCGCCGTGCCGGGAAGCCGAGTATTCGAAGAAGGCCGCCGGCGGATCCTTGCCGCCGAACGGTCGGTCATCGCGCACGTAGACCCAAATGTGCCCGAGCTTGGTTTTCTTCTTCGCCAGGACCGGCACCGTGGTGTCGTCAGCGTGCACACGTTCGGCGGCGAGGACGTGATCGCGCAGCCTGGCGATAATCGGCTCAAGCGCAACCACGCACGCCCCGACCCGATCGGCGAGCGTGGACGGGTCGATCTCGACGCCTTCGCGCGCATAGGCCGCGCTCTGACGGTTCAGCGGCTGGTGATCCAGGAACTTGGCGACGAGGATCATGGCGAGCAAGCTCGGCCCTGCGAATCCCCGCGGGATCGGATGCGAGGGCGCCGGGGGCTCGGTGATCGCTTCGCAGTCCCGACACGCGAACTTCTCGCGCACATGCTCGACGATCTTCCAGCGGCGCGGATCGCATTCGAGCGTTTTCGAGACGACCTCGCCGAGCTTGCGCAGGCGAAGACCGCCGCATCTGCCACAAGCGCAGGGCGCAGGTTCGACAACGCGCTCGACAGGCAGATTGTCGGGCAGTTTGCGGGGGCCGCGCGGCGCGCGGGTGCGCTTCTCCTTCACGGCCGCAGGCGCCGCGATCTCGGCTTTGGTCTCTTCCTCTGCTTGCGTCTCTTCAAGGTCCTCGATCGCCAGTTCGAGCTGATCGATGAGAAGCGTGCTGCGCTCTGAAGATTGCCCGAACTGTTCGCGGCGCGCTTTGGCGAGAAGAAGCTTCAGGCGCTCGATCTCGAGGGCGCGAACCTTCACTTCGCTCTGCGCCATGATCAGCGCCGACCGCTCTTGCTCCAGCAACGCGCGTTGCGCGAGGATCATCGCATGAGCGCTGGCGAGGTCTGCCGGAAGCGGGTCAGAGAGCGTCGTCACGATGCGAAGGAGAGCATATTTTGCGCCAGAAATCGCGCGCAAAATGGGACCCTGAGTCAATCCGCCGCACTTATCCCGCCGCCTTCGGGCGCCATGTTTTCTGCGGCATTCGCCAATCGATTCCAGAAAGCAGATAGGACAATTGCGCCGCTGAGATCGTCACGACGCCATCGGCCATCGAAGGCCACAGGAACCGCCCACGTTCTAGTCGTTTTGTGAACAGGCAAGCGCCCTGTCCGTCATGCCAAATCAGCTTTATCAAATCACCGCGGCGCCCACGAAAAACGTACAGATCGCCGGCGTGGGGATCTCGCTTCAACACCTCCTGAACCAATAGCGCCAGGCTCGGAAAACCACGCCTCATATCCGTATGGCCGGTCGCAAGCCAGACATGGGCGCCGCTGGGAAAGGCGATCATCTCTGGGCGAGCTTCGCTCGTCCGGGGCGACGATCCAGGACGTCGAGAACGACCGCCAGAGCAGTGGCGTCGACCTGGGCGTCGACACGAATGCGTCGTCCACGGCCGACGTCAATCTCGATCAGTCCGGCGCCATGGCGTCGATCAGAGGGCGCCGTAACTGCCGAAGCGCCGCGCTCGATCACAGGCGCTTCCTGCGTCGGAATGGGCGCGGCCACTGACGAACCTGCGACATGAACGGCGACGAACGACGGAAGCTCGGGCGCACCGGGAACCCCGATCACGCCAAGTTCGCAAAGTCTTCGCCACTTGTAGACCTGCGTGGGGAAAAGACCGTGCCTGCGCGCAACCTCGGAGACGTTCGCGCCCGGTTCGGAAGCCTCCGCCAAAATGGCGCGCTTCTCGCCCGCGCTAAAGCGCCTGCGCCGCTCCGGGCGGTCGAGAATCTCAACTCGGGAATAAGACATCGATCTAGCCATAGGACTAACTTTAGAACCAAGGCCGATCTCGCCAGATTCGCTCTGTTCGCAGAAGGCGGTCTATGTCAGGCGCATACTACGGAGACCGAAACCGAAGCCGAGATAGCGTCGACCGCTGAGCCGCCGACGGCATGCCTCTGCCCACCGATCCGAAGACTATTCTCCTTGGCGGATTGTTCGCTCTGGCGCTACTGACGGCTGCCGATGTCGCGGGCGAGATCGTGTTGCCCTTGGTCTTCGCCTTCATTCCGGCCTCACCGGAACGGGCGTGCGCGCCCTGCGTTTAACAAACGTGAGGAGAGTGACATGAAAAGAAAGCGCGCCGAAAGTGCAGCCCAACAGGCCAAGTCTGCTGTGGAGGACACCTTCGGGCTGCCGCCCGACGACAAAGCCCCAAAAAACAAAGACGGACCGCCGAGGGACCCGAACGCGCCGAGTGGAAGCTTGTCGTCCGACGACGACGAAGTAATACCCGTGGACTTCAGCATCCGCACAAAAAACGAGTAGCAGGCCGTAAGCCCCATCCAGCCCGAATGAAATAGTCCGCCCGAAACGGGCGGCCTTTTTCTCATGATGCGTTCGTCTTCACCGGCTCCTGCTCGCCCATCATCCGGTGATACGCCGTGCCGGGCCACGCCAGCGCATGAGGCAGCTCAAGCCAGACGCTGGCGAAAAGGTCAGACGCCGTGCCGGTGCTCCATCTGGTCGAGATCGTGGGCGCAAGCACCACGCCGACGCCGACGAGGTAGACGATCACCACCAGCGCAATAAACAGTCGCATCGCATCCTCCCGCCGCAGGCTACAATTGACACAGGCTCTTTCGTGTCCAAATGCACGGACCCGTATCCTGTCACCTCTTACCAAGCGCAAGCAAGGACTGGGATCTGGCCCGTGCCGATGGCGGTTCAGGCGATGAAGGCGGGCGCTTTGGACTTTATCGAAAAGCCGATCGGCCGCGATGAACTGCTCGCCAGCGT
>JBEKSH010000490.1:0-3570 GCA_049517235.1 Roseiarcus sp.
AGGCCAACGTATCAATGCGATGATGGAATTGGCCAGCCCCAACGGCGCGACGGCGATGGTTTTTTGAACTATGACGTGGCGCCGCGCGCCGGCGTGCCGGATAATCGGCCGGACGGGCCCGAGCTCAATTCTCCGAGTCTGCGCGACCATTGCCGCGCCAGTCGATCAAAGGCGTCATCGATGAAAGTGAACGGCCGCACTTATCGCACCATCTGGCCTTCGGCCGACGGCCTCGCGGTCGAGGTGATCGACCAGACGCTGTTGCCGCACCGGTTCGCGACGCGGCGCATCGACGACCTCGACGGCGCCGTCCACGCGATCAAGTCGATGATCGTGCGCGGGGCGCCGTTGATCGGGGCGACCGCCGCCTATGGCCTTGCCCTCGCGCTGCGCGAGGATGCGAGCGACGCGGCGCTGGAGCGCGCTTACCAGCGCCTGCTCCGGTCGCGGCCGACCGCCGTCAACCTGCGCCACGCGCTCGACGACGTGCGCGCGGTGGTCTCGCCGCTGGCGGCGCATCGGCGGGGCGCCGCCGCCTGGCTGCGCGCCGGCGAGATCTGCGACGAGGACGTCGCGCTCTGCCAACGCATCGGCCAGGCCGGGCTGCAGTTGATCGAAGCGATCTTTCGCCGACATTCGCGAACCGTGAACATTCTCACCCATTGCAACGCCGGCTGGCTCGCCACCGTGGACTGGGGCACGGCGACGGCGCCGATCTACATGGCCCATGACCTCGGCGTGCCGGTTCACGTGTTCGTCGACGAGACAAGACCGCGCAACCAGGGCGCCGCGTTGACCGCGTTCGAACTCGGCCAGCATGGCGTGCCGCATACGATCATCGCCGACAACGCCGGCGGCCATCTGATGCAGCACGGGCGGGTGGATCTGTGCATCGTCGGCGCCGACCGCGTCACCGCGCGCGGCGACGCCGCCAACAAGATCGGCACCTATCTCAAGGCGCTCGCCGCCAGAGCCAACGGCGTGCCGTTCTATGTGGCGCTGCCGCATACGACGATCGACTGGACGATCCGCGACGGCTTGCGGGAAATCGAGATCGAGGAGCGCGATCCGGCGGAGGTGACGCATATGACGGGGCGCCTCGACAGCGGCGATGTCGCGCGCGTCGCGATAACGCCGCCCGGCAGCGCGGCGCTGAACCCGGCGTTCGACGTGACGCCGGCCGAACTGGTGACGGGGTTGATCACCGATCGCGGCGTCTGCGCGGCGACCAGTGAGGGGCTGGAGGGAATGTTTCCGGAGCGCTGAGCGCCAACGAGATAAATTAGCGTGATTGGCGCTAAACGTCTTTCGCCGTATCCGTTCGTTCGGGTCCTACGGTTTGGCGCCCGCCTCAATCAACAAGGCGCCGACATCGGAGTGTCCTTTCGCCGTCGCCGCATCCAACGCAGTTCGACCGTTGCTGTCTTTGGCGTTGACGTCGGCCCCGTTGGCGAGCAGCGTCCGCACGACGTCGCCGTGGCCATTCATCGACGCCTTGATCAGTGCGGTTCCGCCGTATTCATCCTTCGCATTGGCGTTGGCTCCTTTGGCGAGCAGCGCCCGCGCCACATCGAGGTGTCCTTGCTGCGAGGCCATAATCAACGCGGTGTAACCATCGCTGGTTCTCTTTGCATCGACCTCGACCGGCTCGGCGAGCAGCGCCTGCACAACATCGAGATGGCCTTGTTGGGAGGCCAAAAATAGCGCGGTCATTCCAAAGTTTGTCGTGGCGTTGACCTCGGCCCGCCCGGCGACCAACGCCTGCACGACATCGAGATGGCCTTTGAAGGCCGCCACAATCAATGCGCTTGAGCCGTCGCTCAACACGGTGTTGACGTCGGCTCCCTTGGCGAGGAGCGCCCGAACTACGTCGACGTGGCCTTGCTGGGAGGCCGCAAGCAGCGCGGACGCTCCGCCGTTGGTCTTGCCATTGACCTCGGCTCCGTCGGCGAGCAGCGCCTGCACGGCAGCCGCATCGCCGCGATATGCCGCGGCGACCAAGTCCTCCGCGGGCCCAGCCACGCTCGCCGACGCCCACCCGACCGCTAATGCTATGCACCACGTCAATGACATCCGACGAATGCGAGCCGTCGAACTCTCGAACACTCTCTTCTTCGCCGACATCGCGCGCGCCCTTCATTGCTGAAGACGGAACCGCTGTTCTCCGACATCCACCGGATGAAGGCCCGCGCCCAAGGCAAGATTGCCGCCGTGCATGACTTTTCGCAAGTGCAAATGGGCGTTACGGGGACGTGAGACACATTGAATGAAGTGGCGGGCCGGAACCAGCGCGCCGACGTATCCTGCCTATCGAACGCGCGGATTGGGGATTGTGTATGGCGTCCCCGCAACCCACGGAACCCACGGGATTTTCTAATTTCTGGCCCTCAGGTTCCATCGAACCTACAATTGGAAATCTTTAACTCCGCCTCGATGCAGTGGCGGGCAAGTACCTGCATGATATCGGCCGCCACATGTAGCCGCCGCAACTCGCTTGCGTCATCAGGATCAGATTTGGAATCCTTACCCGCGTGCGCGACCGCAATCCGGCAGGAATTGTATATGTACTCATGCGGTTCGGTCGTGCCGCGCAGCTTGTCAAAGGCGTTCAATGACCGTTTCAAACGCTCAAAATTGCGAGCATAATCGAAATTGTCTCGAAACCAGTTCTTCGTCGCGCCCCGGTCACGCTGCGTCAATTCGATGATCTTGTAGTAATTGAGAACGGCGTAGCTAATGAGCGCGTTATGCTCCGCGTTCAGTGCCTCGCGGTAGAGCGCGAGCGCGCGACGCGCTTCCGGCGTCGAAGGCATTTTGCGATCAAAGATGTAATGTGGTGTGGTCCGGAACGCGAGTTCAGGCTTTGCAACTGGCACCGGCACCGGATTGCCGGACCATCCGAAACCGAGCATGGCAAAATTGTCGTCGCACCAAGCAATGACGCTCAGAAAGCGGCGTATAACAGTCGTGGCGCTGCTATCGTCGAGCCTGTTTCCCATAAGGTCCACATGAACGGATTGAACATTATCGCTTGTGCGCGGCATCAGTACGAAATGATAGCCATCAAACCTCACCAAGGTGGGTTCGCGTGGCCACGTTACATGATTATCGGCGGCCATGTTCAAAAACCGCGAGTGCGGCGTCACGCCTAGTTTCTTCCAAAGGGCTTGCTTAGTCTCCTCCTCTTCGTATTCTGAACCATCGCTGGCGGGCTCGCCGGGATGAGAGGCCGCAATTTCCATCGCGCTGGCAACATGCACGAAGAATGGCCGTCCGAAGCTCATCTCTCGGCTCGCAGGCGAGAAAAGCTGCCTTTCAAAATCAAATGATGATTCAGCTCCCTCGCGCATGAGGGAGACTGCCATGCGCGGCATGAAGAACGCTTGCTTTCGCGCGCCGTCACCCTCATACGTGAGCACGGCTCCGCCGGTGCTATTTGCACCTGTTTCGCCTAGTCGCCCGCTTCAATCAATTTGAAAGGATTTTGTGATTCGCTTTTGTCGCAGGCTGAGCGACGGAGGCGATTATGACGGCGAGCGAGAATTCTGTGAAGAAATATGTTGTGAGGTT
>JBEKSH010000491.1:0-3567 GCA_049517235.1 Roseiarcus sp.
GCCGAGAAGGCGTCGAAGTGCGGCGCGGCTATTCTCACAAGAATGTCGTCCTGTCGCTTGTCGAGCGCTCCGGTTCGGTTCGATCCTTTCATGTGGACAGCACCAAGAAGGTCGACGTGCTGCCGATCATCAAGGCCAACGTGGCGAAGGAAAGCCATGTGATGACCGATGAGGCGAACCAATACGCGCAGCTTGGCGACGATTTCGCCGATCATCACGCGGTCGACCATTCGCGCGCCGAATACGGCTACAGAGACAGGAAAACCGGCGTTGTCGTCACCATTAATTCCGCCGAGAGCTATTTCTCGGTTTTCAAGAGAGGCATGGTCGGCGTTTATCAGCATTGCAATGAAGCGCATCTGCATCGGTATCTGGCCGAATTTGATTTTAGGCATTCGAACCGAGCGAAACTCGGCATTGACGACAAAGAGCGCGCTGAGCGTGCACTGCAAGGCGTCAAAGGAAAAAGACTTACTTATCAAACAATTGGTCACTGAGAAAAGCCCAAATAGAAAGCCATGGGAGCGATAGAAAATGGCCCAAGGAGCCACCTTGCTTGTCCTCATTTGCCCAGCATGCGGGAAGACTTTTTCGCTTGGCGCCTCAGTGGGGACGAATCAGGTGGAAAAGCTCTCTGATCCATTTGAAGCGCGCTGTCCCCATTGCAAAGATCAATCCACCTACCCAAAGTCTTCCATCTTCGTCCAAATTCCAGAGGGGGAAGGGCCTCGCCGATGACAAGCGATATGCCTGTAGCTTTGTCCTTTTCCTCGCGACTTGCTTTAAGCACCCTCATAAGTTTTGCTCCTTTTTCCGTCGCCAACGCCGACACGAGAGAGTGCAGAGCGGCAGTTTACAACTATAACGCGGTCACATCCGCTGTTTCTGAGGCGCTTCGGCTATATGCAAACTGCGTCTCTGGGTCCAAAGCCCTAAACAATTGTTCCTCTTATTTTTCGATGTTAGAGGAAGACCAACGAAATTTCGAAAACGCTGTAGCTATATACGCAACCGATTGCATTTGACGGCCACCGTTTTAATCCAAACGCTTTCTGTGATAGAATCGCGACATGCCGCGCAAATCATCCCCAAAGCCCAAGCTCACTGACGCCGAGCGCCACGCACGCTTTGTCGAAATGGCTCTTAAGGTTGAGGCATCCGAGGACCCGAAAGATTTCGATAAAGCCTTCGCACAAGTCACTTCCGGCTCCCGAATCGCAAAGGAACCAAAAGGGCTGCCGCAGGCGCCGGCGGCCAAAACCTGATCGGCTTTCCCGTCGCCAGAATACGAGCGAAGGAATAGGTTATCGTCCCGTCCTGCATAAGCTGCTTCATACCGCGCGCGACAATCTCGGCGGCTTGAAGTGCAGGCTCATTGCTCGATTTGCGGACGCCATAGCCGTCGAACCATCCCGACCAGTTCGCCAGATCGAAATACCGGCCAATCATCGCATTGCTGATTTCGGCGCTTTGCGCAAAAACGATATTGCCGCGCGCGCCGCCATCGATGCAGATGTTTTCCAGTTCAATGAAAGCCCGGTTGAGACAAGGCTGATAGGCTCGGACAAACAGGTTTTTAGCCCCTACTGCTTCCTTGCTGTAGGCGCCAAAATGGCTGGCGTGATCGCAAAGGATATCCACGAAGCGTTTGAGCCTGACCTGCCGATCCGAGGGCCAGTTCTCATAATCGTGCTCGTTGGACGCAATTTCCTTCATATGAAAGGAGCCCAGTCCCTCGGTCTCCAGTGCTTCGCGCCATCGTTCGCATAGCGCTTTAATTTCCGGCCACGGCGCGAAGAAACCCCCAAGCGTCAAACGCTTGAGTTTGCCGTTCGCTCTATCTTCGCCGCTCTCATCAAAATGACCCCAAATCGGCGCAACCATCGTCTTGGACCCCCAGGCGCTCATAAGCGCCTGTTGCTCCAGACCACTTAGTTGCAAAAGCCGGAAATGAGCGCCCACAAAATTCTACCAATAGAGGGTCGGTATGTAAAGTGTAACTTGCCCAAATAAAAATTTGCAAAAGCTTGCAGGGGTCAAAATTAAGTCCTTGATATGTTTGGGCTCTTCAAACAGCGATTTGCACAAAACTTGCAAATTCCGCGCAATCCAAGGTTTTTGCAAATCCAGCGGGCGGCGGGCTGCAAGGCTTGCGGGGCGAAAATCCGAGCGAACCGCCCCGGCTACTACGCCCGCGTCCCCGTCTCGCCCGCTTGCGCCAACAGCCGATGCCGCGCGAGCTTCTCATAGAGCGGCCGCGCCGCTTCGGCGATCGGCTTCAGCGCGTCGGGCAGGTCCTCGAAGCGCACGTCCGGTTGCGGCGGGCCGAAGCCGGTCGATTTTTCGACCGCCTCGTACCAGGCCGGCGCCCAGACGCCGTCGCTGTCGCGCTTGCCCGCCGGCCAGGCCAGCATCGCCTCGTCGAAGGCGAGGCCGCAGGCCTCGCACAGCGCGGTCAGCGCCCGGCGCGGGTCGGCGAGCACCTCCGCCCCGTCGATCACCGGCGGCGCCTTGCCGAGCCGGTCGGCGGCGCGCTCGAACAGCGCGAGCTGGGCGGGCAGGCCGATCTCGTCGAGGGTGAAGGCCTGGCGCTTGCGCGCGTAGGAAGCGAGCGCCGCTCCCGGTTCGCGGATCAGGAAGGCGTTGACGACGTGGTCCGTCCAGTCGCGGCCGAACCCCGCGATCATGTGCTGGGTCATGTGCTTCTGGTACCAGACCGGCCGCCCGTCCGGCGCCGGCCCCAGCAATCGCGCCGCGACCTCGCGCCAGTCGGTCGGCTGCGCGGCGATGACCTGATCGCGCATCGGATGGTCGAGGCCGGTGGCGTGCAGATAGGCGGCGTAGAACGGTTCGTCGCTGACCGCGCAATCGGCGCGATGGCCGAACGCGCGCATCATCGCGGTCGAGATGTTGCGCGGGCCCGACCACATCGCGAGGCGGATCGTCATGGCGCGCGCCCCTGCGCTTCTTCGGCCTCCAGCGCCTTGTAGAGCGCGCGCAGGCGCCGGGTCATCGGTCCGGAGGCGTCGGCGGGATCGCGCGCCTCGCCGATCGGCCGGCCGTCGACGCGCACGACGGGGGTCAGCCCGGCGAACGTGCCGGTGACGAAAACCTCGTCCGCGCCATAGACGTCGAACAGCGAGAAGTCGCGCTCGTAGGCGGGAATGCCGGCGCGCCGCGCCGCGCGCAGCACCGCATCGCGCGTGATGCCGGCGAGGCAATAGCCGCCGCCCGACGTCCACAGCTCGCCTTTCCTGACGATGAAGAAATGCATCGAGTTGCAGGTCGCGACGAAGCCGCGATCGTCGAGCATCAGCGCTTCGTCGGCGCCCGCCTCCATCGCCTGGATGCAGGCGAGGATGCAGTTGAGTTTGGAATGCGAATTGATCTTCTGGTCCTGCTCGGCCGGGCCGGTGCGCCGGATATGGACGGTGAACAGCTTCAGCCCGTTCGCCAGCATTTCCGGGCGCGGCAATTTCCATTCGGGGATGATGACGATCGTCGCGCCGCCGATCGTCAGGCGCGGGTCCTGATAGGGCGAACGCTTCTTGCCGCGCGTGACCATCA
>JBEKSH010000492.1:0-3566 GCA_049517235.1 Roseiarcus sp.
CCGCCACCGCGACTTTGCTTTCTCGTCGCCTTTCTCGCGTGAACCGATGCAGCGCGGGAAGCGTCGGTCCGGCAGGTTAGGCGTCGTGAGCTGAGGGGGCCATGCCAAGCAGCTGCTGTCACCCGATCGGCGCTCATAAGCGCCTACGCCTGCCAGACACTTACGTGTCCAGCCTGATGCTCGATCGCGCGCTCGACGCGATCGAGCGCCGCATCAAAACCATCGACCGCGCGCACGACGTTCCCTACCTCGCCGGCTACAGCCTCGACGGCAAGACCATCTATATCGATCGCCACCTGCCGCGCAGCTTCCTCTACAAGGGCCGCACGATCTCCGTCGACCGCTATCTCCTGCTGCATGAGGAAGTGGAGAAGACGCTGATCGACCAGCTCGATCTTCACTACCAGCACGCCCACCAGATCGCGACACGAGCCGAGGAGGCCGCCGTGCGCGCCGATGGCGTTTCCTGGCGCGCCTACGACCGGTTCATGCAGCAATTCGTCAAGCAAATGGGCGACGAACGGCTGACGAAATTGCCCGTCGATCTCGACCTCAAGCCCTATCGCGACGAACATGACTACGACCTCATGCGACGCATGAAGGATGCGACGCAAGACAAGAGTCACCCTCTCTCGAAAGACGTCGCGCTTGCGCGCCGGCTCGCCAAGGCGCTCGGCACGCGAGCTGCGACGCTGGAAGCGGCGAAAGCCGCCAATCCCGCCGTCAGGCCCGATGGGGAAGCGGGCGCCTGACCGGCATGCGCCCGCGATCCGCCGCGTCCCGCCGTTCGCATTGGCCTGCCCTGACAACAGGTTTGCGCCAAAGCGGCGCGTTGACGACCTCGGCCCGCCCGGCGACGGCTTGCGTCGCACTCGCGCTTCATAACAAGGGCCGTTCGTGGCGCCGTCGGCTCGGAAAGGGCGGCCATCTCCATGGTTGCGACGCAAGCTGAGGAGGAAGTCATGAAGTCGACCGGCTCTCGCGTGATGGAGCGTCTTCGGATTGAGGGCGGGCTGATCGCCGATGTTGAACCGGACGCCTTTGGCGTTCGCATTTTCAAGGGTATTCCCTACGCCGCGCCGCCGATCGGCGAGTTTCGATGGCGGAAACCGCAACCGGTAGAGCCTTGGGAAGGAGTTCGAAAGGCCGAACGCTGGGGTCCTCGTTGTATGCAAAGCGACCGCCTCGGCGATCTCGATCCTCTCAACCAGCGCATGGGCGAGGACTGCCTTTACTTGAACGTCTGGACGCCGGCGGAGTCGGCGAACGGCAGTTTGCCAGTGATGTTCTGGATACATGGCGGCAGCAACGCCAACGGCGCTGGGTCGCAGCCGGAATATGACGGCGGCAATCTCGCCAGGAAGGGCGTGCTGGTGGTCACGATCAATTATCGCCTGGACGTGTTCGGGTTTCTGGCGCATCCGGATTTGACCACGGAATCGGGGACAAATTCTTCTGGAAACTATGGGCTCCTCGATCAAATCGCGGCGCTTCGATGGGTGCAGAACAACATTTCGACATTCGGCGGCGATCGAAAGCGCGTGACCGTGTTCGGTGAATCGGCGGGCGCGTTCGACATCAGCTTGCTGATGGTCTCGCCTCTGACTGAAGGTCTATTTGCACGCGCTATCGGGCAAAGCGGCGGCGCGCTCACGCTGGTCCCTAGCTACGGGCCGAAGCCGCTTCGGATCGGCGAAGAGGACGGGCTGAAGTTCGCCGAGGCGCTGGGGACCAGGCGCATCGCCGATCTTCGCGCCATACCGGCGGAGGAATTGCTCAAGGCGGCAATCAAAAACCCGATCGCTTATGGGTTTGGCGTCGTCGACGGCTATGTCGTGCCGGATCATCCCGCAAGGATTTACGCCCAGGGCAAGCAGCGCGCCATTCCGCTGATCGTCGGCTGGAATAGCGACGAGGGAACCTATTTCGCCGCCCGCCTCACGACGTGGGGCCCTGACGCGCCATCCTACGCCGATCGCGTTCGGGCGCAGTTCGGAGAGCGGGCCGACACGGCGCTTTTGCAATACCCGCCGGGAGCTACGCCGGAAGAGGATCAGATTTCCTTCGCGGCGCTATTTGGCGATCAGATCATTTGTTACGGCGCGTGGGCTTGGGCCGAACGCGCTTCCGCGACGGGCGGATCGCCAACCTACCGCTATTATTTCACTCGCCGACCGCCGGGCGCGCCCGCGCTGTCCATATGTCCGCTGACCGCCCCCGGCGTCTATCACAGCGCGGAGCTCTATTACGTCTTTGACAATCTGCAAGTGAGGGATTGGCCATGGGAAGGCGACGATCGCCGGCTCGCCGACGTCATGTCATCCTATTGGGTCAATTTCGCCAAGACCGGAAATCCCAATGGAGAAGGATCGCCGCGCTGGCCGGAATACAAGCCGGGCGGAGCCGGGCAGGTCATGCAACTTGGTAAGGAGATCGGCGCCCACAACGAGTCGCAACGGGCGCGCTATAGGTTCCTTGACGACTACTATCGCGAGGCCGCCTCGCGATAGGCGGATCGGCGACGGCGGGAATAGCGTGGATAAGCGCAAGGCGGTTGACGGCGCGGTAGCCTCTGGCCTTGCCAGCCGCCACTATGCGCGTATTTCACCGTTTCATTTTCAGGAGTCCGCTTGGCATTTTCGGTCGTGACCGCCGCATTCGTCGCCGCCGCCGTCCTGTGCGCGTTGCTGATTCCGTCGTTCCGCCGCTTGTTTCTGGCCGTGCCGGGCGCCCGATCGAGCCATTCGGCCGCGACGCCGCAAGGCGGCGGGCTGGTGGTCGTCCCCGTCGCCCTGGCCGTCGCCGCCGCCGCGCTGTTCGGCGCGGGCGCGCGCCCCGACGCCTTCGCATGGGGCCTGAGCGCCGCGATGCTGGCGTTGATGTTGCTCGGCGCGTGGGACGATCGGGCGTCGCTGAATCCGCTGTTTCGCCTCGTGGTACAAGCCGGCGCGGCGGGTCTCGCGCTCGCCGCGGCGCCCCTGGATATCGCCGGGCGGCTGGCCATTTTGCCGCCGCTCCTGGTCTGGGGAGGCGCGCTGATCGGCATGTTGTGGTTCATCAATCTGACCAACTTCATGGACGGCATCGATTTGATGAGCGTCGCGCAATTCGTCCCGGCCTTCGCCACCGTCTATCTGCTTGTCGGGGGACTTGCGGGTCCCGCGCAATGGGTTGGGTTGCTTTGTCTGGCGACCGCCGGCGCCCTGTTGGGCTTCGCCGTGCTAAACAAGCCCCAGGCGCGGCTGTTTCTTGGCGATTCCGGCAGTTTGCCGCTCGGCGTGCTCGGGGCGACGGCGGCGCTCATCGTCGGGGTCTCGCGCGGCCTGGTCGTCGCGCTGCTGCCGTTTCTCTATTATTTCGCCGACGCGACCCTCACGCTGGCGCGCCGCGTTCTGGCCGGCGAAAAATTCTGGCACGCCCATCGCGACCATTTTTATCAGCGCGCGCGGCGTCGCGGGCTGTCGACATGGCGCGTCATCGCGCGCGTCGCGGCATGCAATATCCTTCTTTGCGCGATCGCCTTGCTGGTCGCGGGGCGGCCGCCGGCCGCGCAATTGGCCGCGCTC
>JBEKSH010000493.1:0-3565 GCA_049517235.1 Roseiarcus sp.
TTCAGCGGCGGGAAGCCGTTGAAGCCGACCGCGGAATAGGTCGTCGTATAGGCGCCGGTTCCCTCGATCAGCACTTTCGCGCCGATCTCGAGACTGACCGGAAGGAGATAGGGCTCCTTCTCGTAGAGCACGTCGACCGAATCGCAGCTCGGCCCGGCGATGACGCAGGGCGCCAGGGCGTCGCCGTCATAGACGGTGCGGATGGGATAGCGGATCATTTCGTCCATCGTCTCGGCGAGGCCGTTGAACTTGCCGATGTCGAGATAGACCCAGCGCTGCTGGTCTTCGTCCGATTTCCTCGAGATCAGCACGACCTCCGCCTCGATGATGCCGGCGTTGCCGACCATGCCGCGACCCGGCTCGATGATCGTCTCCGGGATGCGGTTGCCGAAATGCTTGCGCAGCGCGCGGAAGATCGTCTGGCCATAGGTCTTCACGCCCGGAACCTCCTTGAGGTATTTGGTCGGGAAGCCGCCGCCCAGATTGATCATGCCGAGGTTGATCCCTTTCTCCCCCAGATCCTTGAAGATCGCCGCCGAAGTCTTCAATGCGCCGTCCCACATGCGCGGGTTGGGTTGCTGCGAACCGACGTGGAAAGACAGGCCATGCGCCACGAGGCCGAGGCGGTGCGCGTGCTCCATCACGCGACTCGCCATGGGGGGCGCGCAGCCGAACTTGCGCGACAGCGGCCATTCCGCGCCCGCGCCGTCGCACAGAATGCGGCAGAACACTTTTGAGCCCGGCGCGGCGCGCGCGATCTTCTCGACCTCGGCCTCGCAATCGACCGCGAAGAGGCGAATGCCGAGCGCGTAGGCGCGGGCGATGTCCTTCTCCTTCTTGATCGTGTTGCCGAAGCTGATGCGGTCGGGCGTCGCGCCGGCGGCCATCGCCTGCTCGATCTCGACCAGCGAAGCGGTGTCGAAGCACGAGCCGAGCCGGGCCAGCAGATCGAGGATCTCCGGCGCGGGATTGGCCTTGACGGCGTAGAACACGCGCGTGTCCGGCAACGCTTTGGCGAAGCCGTAGTAATTCTCGCGCACGACGTCGAGATCGACGACCAGGCGCGGCCCTTCCTCGGGGCGGCTGGCCAGGAAATTCATGATGCGATCCGTCATAGCGGCATCCCCCGTCGCGCGGATTTCCCGCGCGGAGCGAAGTGGAAGGATCGGAGGCGATACGACAGCCGGCTGAGCGTTGGAGACGCAACCGTCAGCGTTGACCCGCCACCCGTGACCGGCCGCTCTTTCGCGCCGATGGCCGGAGGGCCGCCGAGCGTCGAAACGTTCGATCAGATGCTGCGCCGTTGACCATGCCGCCGCCGGTCGGCTGCTAGCAGCCGGTCGCTGGTTTCATAGCCATCGATTGGGAGGGATGAATCCCTTCCGCACACCCGGCAAGATAGACAAGCCTCTTCGGTAAGCTGACCTTTGGAGGGCCAACAGAGACCAAAAAAGCCCGGTCCGTCGTTGCTTTAAGTCGCGTCCCCCGTTTGGCGGGGTTTGCCGGTTCGCCTCCGGCTGCCGATCTTTTCTGGGGTGGTTGACCGGCCTCTTGTCCGGATCCCCACCGATCGACACACGACCACAGGCACGTGCGTATTGGGCAAGCGAGTAATTGGGCCAATCGGCGCGATTTACAAGCATTATTTTCGCCGAGGGCAAATTTTTTCCAAACTGTCACAATTCCTTCATCACGATCCGCCGCAACCATGAATTTTCGGTTATTTTCGACCGACCATCGCGCAAGCGACGCGCCACCGACACGGGGGCGTCATCAAGTCTTCGGCGCGCCGCCGCTCGCCTGCCGCTGGGTGTGGCGAAAACTCTCCCGATTCGAATCAGTTTGGGGGGAACATCGGCGCCGGCGCGCTCCTCCGCGGCGCGGATTTCGCGGCGGCCTTGAACCGCGCGGCGGCGAAAATGTTCGGGCCTTGCAATCGCGGGCTCGCGACGGCAGTCTGTCTTCGGCCCAATTCTCGCTCGCCTGTGGGGCGGATCGATGACGCTGCGTTTCGCGTTAGCCTGCGGGTTCGTCGGAGTCGCCGCCCTTGCGGCCGCCGCGCAGTCATGGCGCCCCTATGGCGCCGACGTGCCCGCGGACTGGCGGGCGGAGCCGCCGCCGTCCAATGGCGACGGCGCGGCTTTCGTATCGCCGGACGGCGGCGCGAAAATCACCGTGTTTGGCCACTTCCCGGTGGAGGCGTCCCTATCGCAGGCGCTCGACGAGTTGGCGACGCCGCGCGAGGGCGAACGTGTCGTCTATATGAAGCGCGGCGTGCGTTCGCTCACTCTTTCCGGCCTTAACGGCGACACGATTTTCTATCGCAGCGCGATCCTCACCTGCGCAGACAAGGTCTGGAACAACCTCGAGATCATTTATCCCGCCAGCCAAAAGCGCGCCTATGACGCGCTCGTCGCGCATGTCGCGGGCTCGTTGCGCGGCGGCCGGCCGGAGGGGATGCAATGCCCGTCGCCGTAACTCCCGAAAGCCGCGATCACGCAACGGTCTGTGAGCCTCGCCCCGGCGTTTCGCCCGTCCCGATCGAGGCGACCCGCCGCGCGCTGGTCGCCGGCGCGGCGGCGTTGTGTCTTCTCAACCTCGGCGGGTCGGCTATCGCCGCCGACCCTTTGGCGAGCGGGCAATTTCGCGATGAAGTCGTCGAAGTGCTGCGCCGGAACCGGCCGAATTTGCGGTTCGAATTGTCTTCGGATCCTTCCGTTCTCTCCATCGACAAGGGTCGGGTCTATCTCGGAAATCTCTATCAGAACTGCAGCGGGGCGACCCGCCAGGAGCGGGAGACGCGCATCTTGCAGTTCATCGACGCCATGGCGTCGGGGTTTGGCGAGATGGACGTCAAGACTTTCGAGGCCGCCCGAGGTCGGTTGCGCGCGCGCATCGTCAGCGCCGAGCTTGTCGCCCAAAGCGCTGATGAGAAGCTGATGCTTTTGGCGCGGCCGTTTTCAGAGAAAGCGCGCATCGTCTATGTCATCGACAGTCCGCGATCGATGGCCTTTGTATCGAAAGGGATGTTTGAAAAGTGGGGGGTGGCGCCGGACGTCGTCCATGCGGCGGCCCTCGACAATCTCGATGGGATTTCCCGGGAAGTTTCGATCGAACCCCATGCGCCGCATCCCGGATCGGGTCTCTACGTGGCCATCGAAGGGCCGGACGGCTACGTGGCGGCGCGGTTGCTGGCGCCCAGGTTCATGGAGCGCATGGGCGACGAACTCGGCCCGGAGCATTTCGTCAGCGTGCCGCATCGCGACCTGCTGATGGCGTGGAGCGTCGATTGCTCCGCCAAGCGAGTGTTGGCGGCGCTTGCGAGGCAATATGCTTCGATCGGCGCCTATCGGGTGACGGACGAAATCTTCGTGTGGTCGGAGGATGGCTTGCGTCTGGCCAACGCCGCCGAGCTGGCCGACCACGGAAGAGGCTGAAGGCGTCGGCGTCAGTTCAGCAGCGGCCCCCAGGACGGGTCCGACGCATAGCCGGGCGTCGGCACCATGAACTCGCCATGCCCGAAAATATCCGCCATATAGATTTTGGCGCCCGACTGGCCGCCCGG
>JBEKSH010000494.1:0-3563 GCA_049517235.1 Roseiarcus sp.
TGGCGCGCGCGATCACGCGGCGCTCGCTGACGCCCTGATCGCGCGGGCGGCGGCCGGCGAGTTGCGCCTGTCCCAGGATGGCGCCGCGGCGAACGACCCGCAGGCCTTAAGGATCTGCGCGCAGGACCATGTCGCGCGCGCGCTCGACCATCTGCGACGGCGTGCGTTGCTCTCGGCGTCCGGCCAGCCGGCCCTCGGCGTGGCGGCGCCTCTTCCGGGCGGCCACAAGATCAGCCGTCTGGCCTAGCCGCGGCAAGCGCCATCCGGCCGCTCGATGAGCCGTTGGCGCCCCGTCAAGCTAGCGGTGGGCGAAATCGCCCGCCGGCGCCGGCGAGCCATCGGCGAAATAACGCTCGTAGCGCTGCCTGAAGCGGCTGGCCGCCTCGATCGCGCTCGCCCGCCCCTCCTGCAGGCGGGGCGGATCGTCTTGCCTCTGTTGGGCGCGCAAGGCGTTGGTCACATGCCAGCGCCATACCGCGACATCCGAGTCGGCGGCGGCCGCTGCGATTCCGCCGGTCGACAGACCCGCGGCGAGAGTTAAGATGACAGACGTGTGCATATTCGTCTCCCCTCACAACTCTGTGGTTGTTTTTTAAGACGATTGCGACGTTCAAACGCCACAACCGGAATGGCGAGGAAGAGCGCAGGTACGGGCGACGCCTCGCCAGCAGCGGCGGCCTACGCCATTGTTGTGACGCGATGATGGCGGCCTGTGGAAAACCGACTCGGCCGAATCTTGGAAAGCAAGTTTGAAGATTTTTATCGATATTGACGCGCGATCTACGCGGCGTATCGCCCAAGCCCAAGATCCGATGTGACAATTTCGGGCTCGCGGCCGCCGACGAGGTCGGCGAGAATGCGACCGGAGCCGCACGCCATGGTCCAGCCCAGCGTTCCATGCCCGGTGTTCAAAAATAGATTGGCGAATCTGCTGCGCCCGACGATCGGCGTTCCATCGGGCGTCATCGGCCGCAGCCCCGACCAGAATGTCGCGGCGGGCAGATCGCCGCTGTCGGGAAAAAGGTCGGTCAACGACGTCTCCAGCGTCGCGCGCCGCGCATTCGGCAAATCCTTGCTGAAGCCTGAGACTTCGGCCATGCCGCCCACCCGGATGCGGTCGCCGAGCCGGGTGATGGCGACCTTGTAACTCTCGTCCATCACCGTCGAGACGGGCGCGCGATCGCCATTGGTGATGGGAACGGTGATGGAATAGCCTTTGATCGGGTAGACGGGCACGCTCAATCCGAGCGGCGCGAGCAGGCGCGGCGTATAGCTGCCGAGCGCCGCGACATAGGCGTCCGCCGTCGCCAGCCGGCGTCGGTTTCGACGCCTTCGATGCGATCGTCGGCGATTTGCAACCGCCGGATGTCGGTCCCGTAGCGGAACCGCACGCCGCGGCTTTGCGCGAGCGCCGCGAGCGCCGCGGTGAACTTGTAGCAGTCGCCGGTTTCGTCGTTCGGCAGCCGCAGGCCGCCGGCGATCAGGCCGCGCACGCGCGCCAGCGCCGGCTCGGCGGCGATGCAGCCGTCCGCGTCGAGCACCTCGAACGGCACGCCGTCGCCGCGAAGCACGGCGACGTCCTTGCCGATCCCGTCGAGCTGCTTCCGGGTTCGGAACAACTGCAGCGTGCCGCGCATGCGCTGGTCGTATTCGATACCGGTTTCGGCGCGCAGCTCGATCAGCTTGTCGCGGCTGTATTGGGCGAGGCGGACCATGCGCCCCTTGTTCAGCGCGTAGCGCGCGGCGGTGCAATTGCGCAGCATCCTGAAAACCCACAGGGCCATTTCCGGATCGGGGCGCGGGCGCAGGATCAGCGGCGCGTGCTTCATCAGCAGCCAACGCACCGCCTTCTGCGGGATGCCGGGCGCGGCCCACGGCGAGGCGTAGCCCGGCGATATCTCGCCGGCGTTGGCGTAGCTCGTCTCCAGGCCCGGGCCCGGCTGGCGGTCAAGAACAGTCACCTCGTGACCCGCCTTGGCGAGACAATAGGCGGTGGCGACGCCGATCACGCCGCTGCCGAGAACGGTGACTTTCATGCTTGCCTCAGTCGCTTGCGGTCTCTCGCGCCGGCTCGACGCCGACGCAGCGCTCAAAGCCGGCGCCCGGGACCGGCCAGGATTTCTTAGAAGTTTGTCTCGCATGCGGCGGCGACAGCCTCAAGCGACCCGTTCGGCCTCACGAGTTCGACGCGGGCGGTCAGCAGGCGAGCCCCGCCAACGTCCGGCCGCAAGAGACCACCGGCGGCGACGCCGGTGGAGAACCCTCTTTGGGCGGCGGCGTCCACGGCGCGTAAGGAGCGCTGTCAATTCGCTTCCGATCGTGGCTCTGACTCACTTTTGACGCGGTCGAGCGACCGACTGGTTCTGGTTTCTTGGGGGAATCAGCGTCAGGTCTCGAGCGAGTTAAGATATTTTGACCCAAAAGATCGGACCGGCCGTCATCCCGCCAGCAACATAAAAGCTTGAATCTAGAGTACCGTTCCCAGACGCATTGAAGAATCCGGTTGCGGAAACGAATTCGCTCAGCGTAACACCCGTACCGTAATCGCTGTTGGTGGCGGACGGGGCGGATAACACAAGGTCTGCAACCCCATAGTGGCTGTCAGTGCCTGGTTGTCCGTATATACCACAACGGCCGGAATTAATACTGATAACGCCGGTGGTTTCAGTCGTCCAGTTGCAATCCGCATTGTCAGGTTGCGCAGAGTTATTGAGCAAAGGCAAATTGAGGTCAACGTTCAATACTTTGCCGTCGGACGCGGAAAGCTTTACGACATATTGCATTCGACCCTCCCACCTGACCCGATGATCGCTAACTTTGCACCGACTGGGTGAGTGGATCAAGTCGCAAATGACACCTTCCCTAAGAGGTTGCTTGCCGTCCAGCGCTAGCTCGTCCAGACCTCGGCGATCGTTACCAGATATACGCCGAGGTCCTGGCGAGCGATGCCCGCCCCTCGGGACATCGCACGCGGCGCCTTTGCCGGCGCGCTGTCGCCGGGAACCCTAACTTTCATGCTCGCCTCGCTCGCTTGCGGACGTTCGCGCCGGCTCGACGCCGACGCAGCGCTCGAAGCCGGCAGCTGCGGCCGGCCATGATTTCTTAGTGGTTTGTCTCGCGTGCGGCGGCGACAGCCTCAAGCGACCCGTTCGGCCTTACGCGTTCGACCCCCGCAGCCGCGCCAGCGTGCGATCCTCGTCCGCCCCGGCGAGACGGCTGTAGCCGACGACGTCCGCGGCCAGGATCGCCGCGAGTTTCCGGGTCTCGCTCATCGCGCCAGTCCCCCCTTCGATCAAGATTAGCACAAATCAGCGCTCCGTTTCGCCGAGGCCGACAAGCGGTCCGGCCGCCCCCGGGAGCGATGTGAGGCGCTCGTTCGCCCATAAGGCGGGCGCCCCGCCCGGCATGTGGCAAACGCCACATCACCCAGGCCGACATGGGTCTATCTACGAAACCGGTGCGTTGGCGACCGGCGCTCGCCACAGGGGGGCCCGGGATCGGCCAAGACTTCGCAACGCCGCCGCAACGCGGCTGGCCGACGCAAACGCCAGGCGCCCACCGGA
>JBEKSH010000495.1:0-3557 GCA_049517235.1 Roseiarcus sp.
CCATGGCTAGCCTTCGGAAACATCGCCGCCGTCCCGCTTACCGAAATTCCGTCGGATGCTGGCGAACGCTCGCAACCGATCTTCAACCCGGCGATTGACGCTGTCAGGCGGATAGGCGCCGTCAGCGCCGCGCTCGCCGGCGGGAACGCCGGTCAAGAGGGCGATTCCTTCATCGATGTTGGCGATCGAATAGACGGCGAAACGACTCGCCGCACAAGCCTCGACAACGTCCTTGCGCAGCATCAGGTGTTGGACATTCGACTGGGGGATGAGGACGCCTTGCGTTCCGTTGAGCCCGCGCGCCCGGCAAATGTCGAAAAAGCCCTCGATCTTCTCGTTCACGCCGCCGATAGCCTGAACTTCGCCGTGCTGGTTCACGGATCCGGTTACTGCCAGGTCCTGACGCAGGCGGACGTCGGCTAGAGCGGACAAAACGACGTACAGCTCGGCGGAGGATGCGCTGTCGCCCTCGACCCCGCCGTAGGACTGTTCGAATACCAGGCTCGCGAACAGGAACATGGGCGTATCGAGAGCATAGCGGCCGGCGAGAAACCCGGACAGGATCAGGACGCCCTTGGAGTGAACCGGACCGCCGAGTTCGACTTCACGTTCAATATCGACGACCTTGCCGCTTCCAGGCCGCACCTGGCAGGTGATGCGGGTGGGACGCCCGAACGAAAATCCGCCAAGTTCGATGACGCTGAGACCGTTGATCTGCCCGACGCGCGCGCCGCTTGTATCGATGAGCGCCACTTTCTCGAGGATGGCTTCTTGCGTGCGGTCTCTCAGCCTGGCGACGCGTTGAATGCGAGAGGTCAACGCGCGATCCACGTCGGCGCGGGAGATGACGCCGCGCTTGGCCTCCCCTGCGCAGAAATCCGCTTCGATCAGCACTTCCCGCAATTGCTCGACGACGAGCGTGAGTTTGCCCGCATGGTCGGTCAGGCGCGCCGCATGCTCGAGGACGAGCGCGACGGCGTCGCGGTCCAGGGCGTTCAATCCGTCGCGCTGCGTGATCGACGCCAACAACTGGGCGAGGTTGGCCTCGCTCTCGGGCGTTCTTGCGATGTCGTTCTCGAAATCAACGAGAACCTTGAAATGCTCCGCGAGTTCTGGATCGAACGCGGCGAGCAGAAAATAGAGCAAACGGTCGCCGAACAGGATGACCTTCACCTTGAGCGCGATCGGGTCGGGCTCCAGGGACACGGTGTTGGTCAGGCCGAGAAATCGCGCGACGTCCTCGATGGCGATCTCGCCCCGCCGCAACGTTCGTTTCAGCGCTGTCCAGGTGAAAGGCTCAAGCAAGACGCTGCGAATATCGAGAAGGAGGTAACCCCCATTCGCGCGATGAATCGCGCCGGCCTTGATGAGACGAAAGTTGGTGACCAGGACGCCGCTTCGCGAGATGTATTCGATCCGGCCAATCAGGTTGCCGAGCGTGGGATGCAGCTCTTCGACGATGGGGATGCCCGGCTCGCGGCCGTCCTGAGCGACCAGAACGTTGACTTCATAGCGGTCGAACGGGCTTCCAGGCCGCGAGTCGCGCGGTTCGTTCTCATCCGCCTCGCTCTTGGCGACGAAGATGGCGATGTTCTCGACCAGATCGGCGCGAACCGCCTCGAAATGATTGACGATGTTTGGGACGTCTGCGAACGCCGACTTCGCCTCATCAATCAATTGGTCGACAGCGAATTTTGCGGTCTCGCGATTGAGTTGACGCGATTCGTCGCGTCGCTGCTTCTCCCATTGCGGAAGTTGATGGACAAGATGTTCGAGGTCCTTTTCGAGAACCTCGATCACTGATTGTGTCTCACGGCGCTTGGCCTCCGGCCAGGCGTTGAATTCGTCGGGCGGAACGACCTGACCATCTTGGGCGGGCGCGAGCGCGAATCCGAGCGGCGTGCGCAAGATGACGATGTCCTTCGCGGCCGCCTTGTCGCGCAACGCGGAGAAGGCTTCCGCCTGCTTTTTTTGAAATGCCTCGTCGATCGCGCCGCGCCGCGTTTGATAGTCTTCGCTCTGGAAGACCGCCGGCAATGCGCTCTCGAGATCGTCGATCAATTTGCGCATGGCGCCCTGGAATTTACGGGCGCGGCCAGCCGGGACTTCAATGGCGATTGGTCTGTCGGGGTCCGCAAAATTGTTGACGTAGAGCCAATCCGAAGGACTGGGCTTTGCGTGCGCTTCGACGGCCAGGACGGCCTTTACTGCATCTTGCATCCGGGCGCCGTTGGGGCCGATCACGAAGAGATTGAAGCCCGCTTTGTCCACCCGTGTCCCAAAGCGGATGGCTTCGAGCGCGCGTGACTGACCGACAAGGCCGTCGAGCGGCTTGAGCTCCGCCGTCGTTTCGAACGCCAATTTCGAAAGATCGGTCGCACGATAGAGCTGCTCGGCCGCGAGCGGCCGGATCGCTGGGCCTGCCAAGGCGATGGCGACTTCCACGGGATGCGCTCCTGGCCCGCACATTTCACGCAAGCGATGCGAATCGGGGCGTCGAATCGGTTGAACTTGTCTTGCGCCAACCGGCCGAGCCGACATCCGCCGGGTGACAGCCTTGGCGGGGCTGAGGTTGCCGTCTTCGACGCGCGTTGGCAATGCCAAACGCTCGACTTGGCGACTCCTGTGCGGCCGGACCGGCGACCGCGGCGCGCCGAGCGCCGCAAAACGCCTTGTTTGCCGCCATCGAGGCGCACGGCTCCCGTGGATTGCGACAAACGTCTTGCGCCGTTGCTGCGAGCCGACCGAAGCGCCGGCCGTTTTCGCGATCATCGCGCGGGGTCTAGCGCACCGCCTCAGGGAGCGGATCTTCGAGCCCTTGGGGGACAATCCGGCCGGCCGTCTCGTCTGCAAGAGGACTGATCCGCGACCGCCTTCTCGTGGCGCGGGAGGCCGTGGAAGCGCTGTTCCGTAAAACGCGCCGGCCCGCGCCGGGCGTGGTTCCGCGCGGCGTTGCGATCCTTGGCGAGAGTCCTCACGCGGCGGCGGTCGATGTGCGAATCAGCGATGGAAATCCCGGCGCCCACGCGTCAGAATTGCACGAGGCGACTGGCGCGGGAATCGCGATCAGGAATCTAAAGACTTCAGATTCGATCCACTCGCCAGCGGGCGGCGGCGCATCAGCGTTTTCACTTGGCGCGCTCGATCAGCTTGACGTCGCGGACGGTGTAGGTCTTCGCATCGAGGCCGAAATCGATTCTGTCCCCCGGGCGCAGGCCCTCGCTCAGCGAGCGCGGATCGACGCGATACATCATCTCCATCGCCGGCATCAGGCCCTTGATGTCCTCGTGGTTGAGCGTCAGCGCGCCGGTGGCCGCATCGATGGCCTTGACGACGCCAACGCCGCGAAAGATCCCTTCCGGCTCGCCCTGCTGGGCTTGAGCCGGCGCGACCGCCGCGCTCGTCCGTTCGGCGAGCGAACGATCGACGAAGGGAAGGGCGTCCGCCCCCGCGGCGCTGATCGCCACCGCCATAAGGGCCGCCGCGATGCGCGCGCAAATCCGCATCTTGTTCATCGGACCCTCCCGCCGCCTTCGACCTGTTGCGGCTCGAACGAT
>JBEKSH010000496.1:0-3556 GCA_049517235.1 Roseiarcus sp.
CGTGCTTGACTGCTCGGACGCGGACTGGGACTTCTCGTTCGATCTCAACGTCAAGTCGATGCACCGCACGATCCGCGCCTTTGTGCCGGGGATGCTAGAGAAGGGCCGAGGCTCGATCGTCAACATCGCCTCCGGCGCGTCCTCGGTGCGCGGCATCCCCAACCGCTACGTCTACGGCGCCTCGAAGGCGGCGGTGATCGGCCTCACCAAGGCGGTGGCGGCAGACTTCATCCGCAAGGGCGTGCGCTGCAACGCCATCTGCCCCGGCACGATCGAGAGCCCTTCGCTCGATCAGCGAATTGCGACGCTGGCCAGCCAAACGAATCAGTCGATCGACGCCGTTCGCCAGGCTTTCGTCGACCGCCAGCCGATGGGAAGGCTCGGCACGCCGCGGGAAATCGCCATGCTCGCGGTCTATCTGGCCTCGGACGAGAGTTCCTATACGACGGGCCAGATCCATCTGGCGGACGGCGGCTTCGCCCTGTAGGGCGCTTTTCCCGCCCGCGGAGTCGGAAGGCGCTTCCCCGGCCGCCGGACCGCCGTTTGCGCGAGCCCGGCGAGGCCGGCCGGACAATTTTCACCGCGCGCCCACTTTTCATTAAGGTCAATTTTTAGGGTTAAGTCAGCGTTAAACTCTTCATGGCAATTTCCCCTTCAGTGAAAGCTTGCGCGCGGCCTCGACGTCCGCGCCGAACGAAGGGGTTTTGTCATGGGCGGCTTGAAGGCCCTCTTACTCGTCGGCGGCGCTTTTGTCGCAATGACGAGCCTCGCTCAGGCGGCGGATTTGCCGCCGCCGCCCGCCGTCGAGCCGGCGCCGATGATGCCGCCCCCGGAATTCGCGGGCTGGTACATCCGCGGCGACGCCGGCATTGCCGTCGAAACCGGCAGCATCAATCCCGCCATCTCGCCGAACCCGCTGATTGGCGCGCCTGCCGGCGCTTTCAACAGCTTCTACAATTCTTCCCTGTCGACGGCGGGTCTGTTTGACGTCGGCGTCGGCTACCAGATCAACAACTGGCTGCGTTTCGACGTCACCGGCGAATATCGCGGGGGATCGCATTTCCAGGCGCTCGAACAGGTCGGCGTGCCTCCGGCGGCGGGATTCGCCCAAGGCTACCAGAACGCCAACTTCTATCGTGGCGACGCCTCGTCGCTGATCGGCCTGGTCAACGGCTATGTCGACATCGGCACCTGGTATGGCGTAACGCCGTTCGTCGGCGCCGGCGTCGGCCTCGCGCAGAACAGACTGTCGGGCCTGACCGACACCGGGTTCACCTACACGCCCAGCGTTTTCACCAATGGCGGCGCGCCGACCGGCGGCTATTTCAGCGACGGGACGAAGACCAGTTTCGCCTGGGCGTTGATGGCCGGCCTCGATTTCAACGTCACCGAGAATTTGAAGCTCGAACTGGGCTATCGCTATCTCGACTATGGCAAACTGGGCTCGGGCGCTTCGCACTGCTTTAACGGCACGGGCGCCAACGGCGGCTTCAGCGTCGCCAATTGCGGCGGCTCCTCGAACTTCCTTTCGACCGGCAATCTGGCCTCGCAAGACTTCCGCATCGGCTTGCGCTGGGCCTTTGTCGAAATGCCCAGCTATGCGCCGGCGCCCGAACAGCCGCTCGTGCGCAAATACTGAAATCCCAGCGGTCCTTGAACCTTCGCTTGCGGCGCCGGATTGAAACCGGCGCCGCAAAGCGTTTTACGCTTTTCGCAGGCGGCCCGGCGGCGATTTCGCGCCTCTCCGTAGGCCGACCATCGGGCGTGATGCGCCGCGGCGCCATTGCCTTCCTTGGCCGGAGGACCTAAGTCGTTTTCGAAATCCAAAATTCGCGAGCGCCCCACCTCCATCGGACCGCGCGCGACGAGAAACGCCTGCGAGGCGCGGTTCGATGACGGATATCCCGGCAAAGGGGCGCGCAAGCCCGTGGAGCGCGTTTTGGAACAGCCCGACGCTGCTTCTGACGCTGACCGCGCTGATGTTCGCGGGCCATTCGGTGGTCGGCCGTCTGGCGGTCGGCGAGATTTCGCCGATGACCCTGACCTGCGGGCGCTGGGGCCTCGCGCTGATTCCGCTGAGTCTGGCCGCGCGCGCCAATTTCACGCGGGATCTCGCGGTTCTGCGCCCCCGCTGGATTTTCGTCATCGCGATGGGGGCGCTCGGCTTCACCGCGTTCAACGCGCTGTTCTATACGGCCGCCCATCGAACCAGCGCCCTCAATCTGTCGATTCTGCAAGGCGCCATCCCGGCGTTCGTGCTGATCGGCGCGCGCCTCGCCTTCGGCGTTCGGGTGGGCGGCTGGCAAGCTTTCGGCGCGTTGGTCACGATGGTCGGCGTCGCGGCGATCGCCGCGCAGGGAGACCTGACCCGGCTGCGCGCCCTCACCTTCAACGAGGGCGACCTGATGATGGTGCTCGCCTGCGTTCTCTACGCGGGATATACCGTGGGCCTGCGCAACCGCCCGGCAATCTCCGGCCTCGGCTTCTTCACGGCGATGGCGGCGGCCGCCTTCATCACCTCGATCCCGCTGCTGGCTTTGGAAGTCGCCGGCGGCGCCTTTGTTCCCCCGACGCTGAAAGGCCTGTCGGCGCTGCTCTACGCGGCGCTGTTTCCCTCGCTGATCGCTCAGATTTTTTACATGCGCGGCGTCGAACTGATCGGTCCGGGCCGCGCCGGCGTTTTCGTCAATCTGGTGCCGGCGTTCGGCGCCTTGCTCGCCGTCGTCCTGCTGGGCGAAGCCTTCGCGCCTTATCACGCCATTGCGCTTGTCCTTGTCGTCGTCGGCATCGGCATCGCCGAGCGCGCCGTCAGGCCCGCCATCGCACGCCGTTGAATTCCGGCCGTCTTCTTGACTTCGAATCCCGGCGCCAAGGTCCGGCGCCGGCCAACGGGAGAATGGATATGGGTCAGCGCATCAAACTCAAGGCCAGTGACGGCGTCGAGATCGGCGCGTGGCGCGCCGATCCCGTCGGGGCGCCGCGCGGCGGCGTCGTCGTCATTCAGGAAATCATGGGCGTCAACCATCACATCCGCGCCGTCGCCGACCTTTATGCCGCGCAGGGCTATCTGGCGATCGCGCCCGCCGTGTTCGACCGTGCGGAGCCCGACTTCGAAGTCGGCTACGACGGCCCGAGCATCCAGCGCGGCATGGCTATCGCCGGCAAACTCGACCGCGACAAGATGATGCTCGATGTCGCCGCGGCGATCGACCTCGCCAAGAGCGCCGGCAAAGTGGGCGTCGTCGGCTATTGCATGGGCGGCACGGTGGCCTATCTCGCGGCATGCCGACTGCCGGGACTGGCCGCCGCGTCCTGCTATTACGGCGGCGGCGTGCTGGCGGCCAAGGACGAATCGCCGCGCATACCGGCGATTCTGCATTTCGGCTCGAAGGACGCTCATATTCCCGTCGCCGGCGTGAAGGAATTCCAGGCGGCGCATCCCGACCTGCCCGTCTACATCTACGAAGCCGATCACGGCTTCAATTGCGACGTGCGGGGCAGCTATGACGCACCGAGCGCCGCGCTGGCGCGCCAGCGCACGCTGGACTTCTTCAAA
>JBEKSH010000497.1:0-3556 GCA_049517235.1 Roseiarcus sp.
GTGACCGCCGAGAAGCTTTACGAGGAGGCCGTCGCGATGAAAGTGCCGGTCTCGCTCGCCACCGTTTACAATACGCTTCACCAATTCACCGAAGCCGGACTGCTGAACGAAATCGCCGTCGATGGCTCACGCACCTATTTCGATACGAACATCAAGCATCATCATCACTTTCTGATCGAGGAGACCAATGCCCTCGTCGACATTCCCAAGGGGGAAGTCGCGATCTCCGGACTGCCGCAACCGCCCGCGGGAACGCAGATCGCCCGCGTCGACGTGATCGTCAGGATCCGCGCGGCGGCGCGGGAAGCCTAGCGGTTTCGCCTCAGCCTGCGATTTTGGAAAAATCCGCGACCGCGTGAACCGCCTCGCGCAGCTCGTTGAGCAGCCGCAGGCGGTTGAGACGCAATTCGGGATCGTCGGCGTTGACCGTGACGTCGACGAAAAACGCGTCGACCGGGGCGCGCAGATGCGCCAGCGCCCGCATCGCGCCCTCGAAATCTTCCAGTTTGACCCGTTCGGCCGCCGTGCGTCCGGCGATGTCGAGCGCGTGGGCCAACGCCTTCTCCTGGCCAAGCACGAGCAGCGCGGCGTCATGGGGGGCGCCGCTGAAGGCGTCGGCCCCGTCCTTCCTTTGCTCGGCGCGCAGGATATTGGCGGCGCGGCGATAGCCGACGAGCAGGTTCGCGCCATCCTCGGCTTCGAGAAACCGGCCGAGCGCCTCGACGCGCCGCACGATCATTAAAAGGTCGTCCTGGCCGGGCAGCGCGAAGACCGCGTCGATCAGGTCGTGGCGCGCGCCTTTTTCACGCAGGTGCACTTTCAGGCGGTCGGCGAAGAACGCGAGGAGGTCGCTGGCCTTGTCGCTGATGTCGGCGCCATATGACGCCGGAAGACGCTCCGAACTCGCGATGGCCTGTTCGGCCATATCGGCGATGGTTTCGCCCTGGGTTAGCAAGCCCTTCGGCAGGGAATCGAGGGCGTCGAGGTCTTCAATCAATTCGTCATGCCGGATGTCGGCGTCGACGCCGACCAGCGCGCTTGCCGACAGCTCCCACAAATTCAGCCGAAGCGCGTTCTCCAGAATGATCCGGATGACGCCAAGCGCCGCCCTTCGCAAAGCAAACGGGTCTTTCGAGCCCGTCGGCTTTTCGTCGATCAGCCAAAAAGCGGCAAGCGCATCGAGCTTGTCGGCGAGCGCGACCGCAATGGAGGCAGGCGACGTCGGGACACGGTCGTTCGGACCTTGCGGCTTGTAGTGATCCTCCAACGCGGCGGCGACAACGGCTTCCTCGCCCTGCGCCGCCGCGTAATAGCGGCCCATCAGCCCTTGAAGCTCCGGGAATTCGCCGACCATTTCCGTGACGAGATCGGCCTTGGCGAGAAGCGCGGCGCGCTTTGCGAGCGCAGGATTGGCGCCGACTTGCGACGCCAACCGCTGCGCCAGATCGGCGATCCGGTCGATGCGCTCGCCCTGCGTCCCCAGCTTCTCGTGAAAGACGATGTTGAGCGCGCGCAGTTTGGCGAGGCGCTGATCGAGCGGCTTGTGCGCCTTGTCCCTGTAGTCGGGCAGCGGCGCGAGATCGGTCAGCCAGAAGTGCCGCGCGTCGGAGAGGCGCGCGCGCACAACGCGTCCGTTGCCCGCCGCGATCGCCGCGCCGCCGTCGCTGGCAAGAAGATTGGCGACCAGGATGAAGCGGCTGGCGAGCCCGCCGCTATCGCGCATGACGAAGCACTTCTGATTGGCGCGGATCGTGGCGCGGATCACTTCGGGAGGGATTTCGAGGAAGGCTTCCTCGAATTCCCCCATCAGCACGACCGGCCATTCGACGAGGCCGGCGACCTCCTCGAGCAGCCCTTCGTCCTCGACGAGTTCAAGGCCCTGCGCCAAAGCGAGACTGCGCGCGTCCGCCAGGATGATCTGCTTGCGCCGTTCGGCGTCGAGAACGACCTTGGCCTTCGTCAGGCTGTCGACATAATCGTCAAAACGCCTGACGTTGATCCGGCCGGGCGCCATGAAGCGATGGCCGAATGTCGTGTCCCCCGAGGCGAGCCCGTCAACCTCGAAGCGAACGATCTGCGACGTCTCGTTCGGACTGCTCAAAGTGCAGACGATCGCATGCAAGGGGCGAACCCAGCGCAGGGCATCCGGGCGCGCCGAGGCGGCACCCCAGCGCATCGCCTTTGGCCAGGGAAAACCGCGGATCACGGCCGGCGCGATTTGCGCGATCACATCGGCGGTCGCGCGGCCCGGCTTTTCGATCGCCGCGACGTAGAATTCGCCCTTCTTCGGGTCTCTTTCGATCCTCGCTTGTTCGATGCTCGCAAGCCCGGCGCTTTTTAAGAAGCCCTGGATCGCGGCGTCGGGCGCGCCGACGCGGGGACCTTTGCGCTCCTCGACGCTTCTTGCCTGCTGAGCGGGAAGGCCGACGATGTGAAGCGCGAGCCGCCGCGGCGTGGCGAAACTCTGCGCGCCCTCATAGAGCAGGCCGGCTTCGACCAGCGCGTCGGTCGCGAGACGCTTCAGGTCTTCGGCGCCCTGGCGCTGCATCCGCGCGGGAATCTCTTCGCTGAACAGTTCAAGCAGGAGGTCGGGCATTTGGTCTTTCTGAATGGTTTCTCTTCGGCGCGCCTTAGGCCGCCATGCCGCCGCCCGCCGTCTTCAGCCATGCGGCGCCGCACGCCCTGGCGAGTTCGCGCACGCGCAAAATGTAGCTCTGGCGCTCGGTCACCGAAATGACGCCGCGCGCGTCGAGCAAGTTGAACGCATGGCTGGCCTTGATGCATTGGTCGTAGGCCGGCAGCGCCATCAAATGGCGCGTCTCGCCCGTTCCTTTGTCCAGCAGGGCCCGGCATTCGCCCTCGGCGTCGCGGAAATGGCGAAACAGCATCTGCGTGTCGGCATATTCGAAGTTGTGCCGCGAATATTCCTGTTCGGCCTGCAGGAAAACATCGCCGTAGGTGATGCGTTCGGCGCCATTGAGGCCATTGAAATTGATGTCGTAAATGCTGTCCACGCCCTGCACGTACATCGCCAGGCGCTCGAGCCCATAGGTCAGTTCGCCCGACACCGGCGCGCATTCGAAGCCCGCGACTTGCTGAAAATAGGTGAATTGCGAAACTTCCATCCCGTCGCACCAGCATTCCCAGCCAAGACCCCAGGCGCCGAGCGTCGGGCTCTCCCAATCGTCCTCGACGAAACGCACGTCGTGCAGCATCGCGTCGACGCCGATGGCCTTGAGCGAATTCAGATAAAGATCCTGCAAATCATCCGGCGAAGGCTTCAGAACGACCTGAAACTGGTAGTAATGCTGGAGGCGGTTGGGGTTCTCGCCATAACGGCCGTCCTTGGGGCGGCGCGAGGGCTGCACATAGGCGGCTTTCCACGGCCTTGGGCCAAGCGAGCGAAGGGTCGTGGCGGGGTGGAACGTGCCGGCGCCGACTTCCATGTCGTAGGGTTGCAGAATGACGCAGCCTTGCCGCGCCCAAAAGTTTTGCAGCGTCAGGATGAGCGCCTGAAACGAGCGCGCCGGATCGAGGGCTGCGGCGACTTCTTGCG
>JBEKSH010000498.1:0-3543 GCA_049517235.1 Roseiarcus sp.
CAAACGGCCTTGGCGATAGGTCGGGCGCGAGTCGCCGGGATAGAGAAACACGCCGCCGCGATTGAGGATGCGGTAAGCCTCCGCCACCAGCGAGCCGATCCAGCGCATGTTGAAATCCCTGGCGCGGGGTCCTTCGGCGCCGTTCAGGCAATCGTCGATATAGATCCGCACCGGCTCTTCCCAATGGCGATAATTTGAGGCGTTGATCGCGTATTCCGCCGTGCCCGCGGGAATGCGGACCTGTCGGGCGGTCAGACGCCAGGTCTGGTCGCGGCGGTCGAGCGTGAAAATGTCGACGCCGGCGCCGAGCGTCAGCGCCATCGTCGTCTGCGGCCCATAGACGACGAAACCCGCCGCGACCTGCGATCTTCCCGCCCCCGTGAATGGATTTTCAGCGCCTCTCGCGGGCAAGACGGAGAATATGGTTCCGATCGACAGGTTGGTGTCGATATTGTCCGACCCGTCGAGCGGATCGAACGCCACAGCCATCTCTCGACCGGCGTCAAGCAGAAGCCAGTCGTCGAGCTCCTCCGACGCTATCGCGGCCACCGGGGCGGCCCGTAGCGCCTGCGCGATGATCTGATGCGCGCGAAGATCAAGTTCCTTCTGCAGGTCTCCGTCGGAATTCCGGCCGACCGCCGCGCCGATCTGACCGCCGAGGGAGCCGAGAGCGACAAGGGCGGATATCTGCGCGGTCGCGCTCGCCAAAGCGGTGATCACGTCGCATGCGGCCTCCAGTTCAGGCTTCGCCGCGGCCGCGCCCGCCAGATGCTGCGCCAGCGCCAAAGCTTCCGACATGCTCACTCCTCCCGAACGCCGAACGCGCGGCTCGACGCGCTGTTATATTCATTGATGCGCATATTGACGGAAGCGTCGCGATAAGTAAAATTGCAAATTCTGAACTCTATGAATAGAATTTTTTATATGGCCCATCCGCTTAAGAATCTCACCCTGCGGCAGCTTCGCGCTTTCGTCGCAACCTTGGCCGGCGGCAGCCAGGCGGCGGCGGCGCAGCGGCTCGGCGTCACGCAGCCGGCGGTGACGTTGCAGCTTCGCAACCTGCAGGATCTGGCGGGACTTGAACTGTTGCAGCGAACCGACAAGGGCGTGCTGCCGACGGACGCCGGTCGGGCTCTTCTGGAACTCAATGAGCGTATTGCGCTCGCCTTGGACGATTGCGTCCAACTGCTCGAGACCATCAAGGGCGCCACCGGCGGGCGCGTGGCGGTCGGCGCGGTCTCGACGGCAAAATATTTCGTGCCGGCGACGATTGGCGCCTTTGCGCAGCGCTTCCCCAACGTCGAATTCAAACTGACGATCGGCAACCGCTCGCAGGTCATGCAGGGGCTGCGCGATTATTCGCTGGACCTGGCCATTACCGGGCGCCCGCCCGAAGACATGGCGCTGGAGAGTCGGCTGATCGGCGATCATCCCAACATCATCATCGCGAAAGCCGGACATCCGCTGGCCTCGCGCAAAGGGTTGGAATTGAAGGAACTGGCGCACGAACCCTTCCTCATGCGGGAGCCCGGGTCCGGCACCCGACAGCTCATGCAGAGATTGACCGACGATGCGGGCTTCCAGCCGAAAGTCGGGATGGAGTTCGATTCAAACGAGACCATCAAACAGGCGGTGATGGCCGGCTTGGGGATCGCGTTCATTTCCGCGCACACCGTGGCCTCGGAAATCGAACACGGCCGCTTGTCCGTGCTGGACGTTGCGGGCCTGCCCATGGTCCGGCAATGGTTTGTGCTGCGCCGCATCGACAAGCGCCTGCTGCCGCCGGCAGCGGCCTTCCAGGATTTTCTGTCGCGAGAGGCCGCTCGATTCCTGCCGGCGCCCTTTCAGCGCAACGACCGGCCGAAACGATCCGGCGCCCGGCTAGGGTGATCGATTGCGCGCGCGGTGCGGCTCGCCGTTGACATCGGCGGGGCGATGAACTGCGGAATCCATTGAAATATAATCGTCTAACATAAGAGAAGGAGGCGGACGGCCTGAGTCTGACCTTGGCCGTCGCGCAAGATTGCAGCGAGCCGGCGCGCGCTGCGGCCTGACGACCGTCTTTGCCGCTCTGGTATTCGTCGTCGCGGCCTATATGCTGTCGCGCAACGTTTCGGCGCCGCGCTGAAAGTCAGAAACGTTCGGAGGCGAGCCACCCATGTTGCATCGACGACAGCTCATTCAAGGCGGCGCGGCGGCGCTCGCCGGCGGCGCTATCGCGGGCCCGATGAAAGCCTTGGCGCTGGAGACCGCGACGCTGCCATTCGCCAATGGCGAAAGGCCTCTGGTGCAATATCCGCAAAAACGTAAGCTGCTGCGGCTGACGACGCGGCCGCCGCAACTCGAGACGCCGTTTTCGGTCTATGACGAAGGCGTCATCACGCCCAACGACGCGTTTTTCGTGCGCTATCACCTTGCCGACATTCCGCTGGCGGTCGATCCCGATAAATTCACGCTCGAAGTCAAAGGTAAGGTCGACAAGCCCCTGAAGCTTTCGCTTTCCGACATCAAGGCGATGCCGCCGGTCGAACTGCTCGCCGTCAACCAGTGTTCGGGCAACAGCCGCGGATTTTTCGAGCCGCGCGTCGCGGGCGGCCAAGTGGGAAACGGCCTGATGGGCAACGCGCGCTGGAAGGGCGTCGCCCTGAAGACGGTGCTCGACATGGCGGGCGTGCAGCCAAGCGCAAAACAAGCGACTTTCAACGGCCTCGACGAACCTGTGCTCGAAGCCACGCCCGATTTCATCAAGGCGCTCGACATCGATCATGCGCGCGACGGCGAGGTCATGCTCGCCTATGCGATGAACGGCGCCGACCTTCCGATGCTGAACGGCTACCCGCTACGGCTCGTCGTGCCCGGCTGCTACGGGACCTACTGGGTCAAGCATCTCAACGAAATCACGGTAATCGACACGGTGTTCGACGGCTTTTGGATGAAGAGCGCCTATCGCGTCCCGGCGAACGCTTGCGCCTGTGTCGAGCCGGGCGCGAAGATTGCGTCCACCGCGCCGATCGGCCGCTTCAACGTGCGCTCGTTCATCACCAACCTCAGCGACGGCGCCACGGTGAAGGCGGGCGCGCCAACCTTGATCCGAGGCGTCGCCTTCGATGGCGGCTATGGCGTCAGCGAGGTCGTCCTGTCGCCGGACGGCGGCGCTACGTGGGTCTCCGCGCAGCTCGGCGCGGATCTCGGGAAATATTCGTTCCGCGAATTTCAGGCGAGCGTGTCGCTGCCCGCCGGCGACCACGTCTTGAAGTCTCGCGCGATCAACCGCATCGGCCAGTCGCAACCCGACGCCGGGCTGTGGAATCCCGCCGGTTACATGCGCAACGTTGTCGAAGCGGTCAAGGTCAGCGCCGTCTGAGACGGCAAAGGAACGATCATGCGACAAGGCAAACCTGCGGCTCTGTCCATCGCCGGCGCATCGCTGACGGCGCTCGCCCTTATCTTCGGCGCGCCGGCGTCGGGCGCGCCAGTCAAGATCGAACTGCCGGAAGAGGTCGCGGCGTTCAAAGCCGGTCCTGGCGTCGAGGCGGCGCAGAA
>JBEKSH010000499.1:0-3543 GCA_049517235.1 Roseiarcus sp.
TCCGGAGAAGCTGCTGCAATTGGCGCCGGGCGACAGCGCCGCGCCGGCCGAAGGCGACGACGAGTCAATCGAATTTTCGATCAATCCGGAGCGCGTCGGCCCGGTTCTGCGCCGGCTCGTGACGCCGACGCGGACCAGAGCGCGCATCTTCGACCGGGATGGCCTGCTGCTGCTCGATTCGCGCGCACTCTCGTCCCTCGGCCTCATCACGCGACCCGACCAGAGCGACGCGGGCGCCGAAGACACGTCGCGGTTCGAGCGCCTGTGGCGCGGCCTCAAGCGATGGTTCGTTCCCGCCAAGAAGCGGCCGGTTGACGAGCCTTGGGTCGGAAGCGGCGCTTCCCGTCCTGAGGTCGGCAGCGCTTTGCGGGGTCAGACGCAATCCGTGGTCCGCGTCGACTCCGAGGGCGAAACGATCGTCTCGGTCGGGGTGCCGATTCAACGCGCGAGCGCGGTCCGCGGCGCGTTGCTGCTTTCGACGCAGGGCGGCGACATCGACGCGGTCATCGCCTCGGAGCGGTGGGCGATCCTGCGCTTCTTTCTGGTCCTGGCGGCGGTGATGTTCGTTCTGTCGATGTCGCTCGCCGGCACGATCGCCGAACCCGTGCGCAAACTGGCGGAAGCCGCCGAGCGCGTCCGGCGCGGCATCAAATCGCGCCAACAAATCCCCGACTTCACGGCGCGATCCGATGAGATCGGTCATCTTTCTCATGCTTTGCGCGACATGACGCAAGCGCTTTACAACCGCATCGACGCTATCGAAAGTTTCGCGGCGGACGTTGCGCATGAATTGAAGAATCCGCTGACTTCCCTGCGCAGCGCGGTCGAGACTTTGCCGCGGGTCAAAGCCGGAGCGTCGCGCGATCGGCTGCTCGATGTCATTCAGCACGATGTGCGCCGCCTTGACCGGCTCATCAGCGACATTTCCGACGCATCGCGGCTCGACGCCGAACTGGCGCGCAACGACGCTGAACCGGTCGATCTGATCGCGCTGCTTGGCGCGGTCGTCGCGATGGCGGAGGACTCGCCGCGTCGCAATGGCGTCAAGGTGCGGCTGATTGTCGAGGGCGGCGCCGTCACGTCGGACAAGGGCGCACTTCGCACGGGCCGCTTTTGCGTGCTCGGCCATGATTCGCGATTGGCGCAAGTGATGACCAACCTGATCGACAACGCGCGCTCATTCTCCGAACCCGGCGGCGAGGTTCGCGTCGCATTGCGGAAGTTGCGCGTCGATCCCGACGCCGATCTCGACGATGAGGGCGAACGGATCATCGTCACCGTTGAGGACGACGGGCCGGGCATTCCGCCGCACGCCCTCGAACGCATTTTCGAGCGCTTTTACACCGATCGTCCCGATGAAGGCTTTGGCCAGAATTCCGGCCTCGGCCTGTCGATCTCGCGGCAGATCGTCGAGGCCCATGGGGGGCGCATCTGGGCGGAGAACCGGCCGGCGCCGGCCGGCGCGCCAGCCGCCAAGGCAAGCGTGCTGGTCAATGACGCTCGTGGCGAAGAACCAGGCGAGAGCCGCGAGAGCGAGGCCGCTCGGCACGGCGCCGGCGCGCGTTTCGTTATCTCCTTGCCCGCCGCAGCGCCATGAACAAGCCCGTGACCGGAACCGCCCAGGGCGGTGAACGATCTGGCGCTTCAGGCGCCATTCACGCCAGCGCGCTGGTGCTGGGCGAAGCGGGCGTGCTCATTCGTGGGCCTTCTGGTTCGGGCAAGAGCAGCCTGACCCTCGCGCTGCTGGCGTTGGCCGGCGACCGGGGACTGTTCGCCGCGCTGATCGGCGATGACCGCGTGCTGATCCGCGCGAGCGGCCGGCAAATTCTGGCGAGCGGCGCGCCAAGCGTGCAGGGCCTCATCGAGAGACGCGGTTATGGCATCGTTCGGGCGGTGGTGGAGCCCTGCGCCGTCGTCAGGCTGGTCGTTGATCTGTCGCCCCGAAACGGGCGAGGCCCGCGCCTGCCCGACGAAGACGCCCTCAGCGTCTCCTTCGGCGAAATCAGCTTGCCGCGCCTGGCCTTCGACGCGGCGAGCGCCCCGGTCGAGCGGGCCTATGCGGTTCTGGAGTATCTTGATAGGATTGGCGATAAGATTGTGAGCGGAATTGCGCATTTCGCTTGAATAATTCGCCGCAGTGCACAAAAATGCCGCCCCTTGAATAAATCAGTTGCGTTAGGTTAGCGCGGCCTGGGCGCTCAAAGCGATGGACTTTTGATGATTGGAATGGTCCTTGTGACCCACGGCCAGTTGGCGACCGGGTTCCGCGCCGCGTTGGAGCATGTGGTTGGGCCTCAGCCGCAATTCGAGACCGTGACGATCGGTCCGGAAGACGACATCGAGCAGCGGCGCGCCGATATCTTGAGCGCGGTTTCGCGCGTCCAGGACGGAGCGGGCGTTGTCCTGTTGACGGACATGTTCGGCGGCACGCCGTCCAACCTGGCCATATCCGTGATGGATGGAGGGCGCATCGAGGTCATCTGCGGCATCAATCTGCCGATGTTGATCAAGCTCGCCTCTTTGCGCGATAGCGCAGATCTCGACCGGGCGGTGATGGAAGCGCGCGATGCGGGGCGCAAATATATTACGGTCGCCAGCAAAGTCCTGACCGGCAAATGACCGAAGCGGCTGGCGAGGAACGCGACGACGACTGTCCGCCGCCGCCGCAATTTTCCGGCGCGCGCGTGCGCGAAATGCTCATCGTCAATCGCAAAGGCCTACATGCGCGGGCGACCGCCAAATTCGTCCAATGCGTCGATCGCTTCGACGCCAATATCAAAGTGACGCGCTGCGGGGAAACTGTGGGCGGCGATTCGATAATGGGCATACTGACGCTCGGCGCCGGGATGGGCGCGACGATCACTGTGGCCGCCTTTGGGCGGCAGGCCGAGGACGCGCTGGACGCGCTGGCCGAGCTGATCGCCAGCCGGTTTGGCGAGGAAGAATAGATCCCGCGCGCTACATCCTGAAGTCTTCGCCCAGATAAAACCGCCGCACGTCGGGATGCGCGACGATCGCGTCGGGCGCGCCTTCCGTCAGGACATGGCCGCTGTGGATGATATAGGCGCGGTCGATCAGGCCGAGCGTCTCGCGCACGTTGTGATCGGTGATGAGCACGCCGATGCCACGCCCTTTGAGATGGCGCACGAGATCCTGAATGTCGCCCACCGCGATCGGATCGATGCCCGCGAAGGGTTCGTCGAGCAGCATGAACGAAGGCTTGCCGGCCAGCGCGCGCGCGATCTCGCAACGCCGCCGTTCGCCGCCCGACAGGGCGATCGAGGGCGCCCTGCGAAGCCGCGCGATGTCGAATTCCTCAAGCAGCGAATTGAGCGTCTTCTCTCGCGCGTCGTGGTCGGGCTCCGAGACTTCGAGCACGGCGCGAATATTGTCCTCGACGTTGAGGCCGCGGAAGATCGAGGCTTCCTGCGGCAGATAGCCAATGCCGAGGCGCGCGCGCTGATACATCGGCAGGGCGGTGACGTCATAGCCGTCCAGTTCGATCACGCCCTTCTCCGGCCGCACCAGCCCGGTGATCATGTA
>JBEKSH010000500.1:0-3541 GCA_049517235.1 Roseiarcus sp.
TGCGCGACACCCCGGCTGGGCGACGTGACGGGAGTTTTGGCCTTCTCTAGGATATCGGCATGATGGCGCAGCCGATTCGCACGGGGCTCACCGCCCTGGTCCTCGCGGCTTTGCTCGGGGCGGCGCCGAGCCGCGCCCTGGCCGACGAGGCCGGCGCGCCGGCTTACGCCATCGCGATGCATGGCGATCCGGCGCTCGGTCCCGATTTCGCGAACCTGCCCTTTGTCAATCCCGCCGCGCCCAGGGGCGGGCGCCTCACCCTCGCCTATAACGGCGCGTTCGACAGTCTCAACCCCTATAACGTGCGCGCCTTGTCGACGGCGCAAGGGCTGAGCGGCAATGTCTATCAGCCGTTGATGATGCGCTCGGCGGACGAGCCTTTCACCCTTTATGGGCTGATCGCCCAAACGATCGAGACTGACGCCGCGCGCAGTCACGTTGTTTTTCATCTCGATCCGCGCGCCAAGTTTTCCGATGGCGGGGCGATCACCGCCCAAGACGTCGCCTTCACCTTCAACCTGTTGAAGGAAAAGGGCCGGCCGCAGCAGCGCGCCGCCTTGAGCCTGGTCAAGAGCGTCGAGACCCCCGATCCCTTGACCGTGCGCTGCGACCTGACGGGGGCCAACGACCGCGAATTGCCGCTGACGCTGGCGATGATGCCCGTCCTGTCGCGCCTTCATACCGATGCGGCGCATTTCGACGAACAGACGTTGCAAATCCCGATAAGCTCAGGGCCGTATGTCGTGGCGGAAGTGAAGCCTGGCGAGCGACTGGTGCTCAGGCGCAATCCCGACTATTGGGCCCGCGACCTGCCGATAACCCGAGGCCTGTACAATTTCGACGAGATTCGCATCGACTATTATCGCGACGCGACCGCGATGTTCGAGGCGTTCAAGGCCGGGCTTTACGATTTTCGCATCGAGAGCGATCCGACGCGCTGGCGCAACGGCTATGATTTCCCGGCGTTGCGTGATGGGCGCATCGTCAAGCAGGCCGTCGCCAACGGCCTGCCCAAAGGCGTGGACGGCTTCGCCTTCAATACGCGCCGCCCGGCGTTCGCCGACGCGCGGGTGCGCGAAGCGCTGGCGATGATGTTCGATTTCGAATGGATCAACGCCAACCTCTACGGCGGGATCTATCGACGCTCGATAGGATTCTTCGACGACAGCGAATTGTCGTCGGCGGGGCGGCCGGCGTCGCCGCTGGAGCGTGCGCTCCTCGCGCCCTATCCCGGGGCGGCGCGCGCCGACGTGATGGAGGGTCGATGGGCGCCGCCGGTCTCCGACGGGTCGGGCCGCGACAGGGCGCTGGCGCGTCGCGCCCTCAGCCTGCTCGGCCAGGCCGGCTACGCCCTGAAGGACGGCGCGCTCACCAATGCGCAGGGTCAGCCGATCGCCTTCGAAATATTGGTCAGAAGCCGCCAGGACGAGCGGCTCGCCCTCGCCTATTCGCAGAATCTCGGCCGCATCGGCGCGGCCGTGACGGTGCGCCTCGCCGACGAAGTGCAATTCCAGCGCCGGCGCAGCAAATTCGATTTCGACATGATGGTCGGCACGTGGGCGGCGACGCCGTCGCCCGGCGGCGAGGAGCGCGGGCGCTGGGGCGCGGCGTCCGCCAATATGGACAGCGCCTATAACATTTGCGGCGCGGCGTCGCCCGCCATCGACGCGATGATCGCCGCCCTGCTGGCCGCCAACACGCATCAGGATTTCGTCGCCGCCGTCCGGGCGCTCGACCGCGTGCTGATTTCCGGCTTCTATATCGTACCGCTGTTTTATGCGCCCGATCAATGGATCGCCTATTCGGCCAGGCTCGGCCATCCCGACAGGACGCCGCTGTTTGGCGTCAATACCGACGCGTGGTGGCGAAAAAGCGAATGAGCGCGCCCCGCCTCGCAAAGCGCCTGGCGCGACCTACATGACATGCGGGCGGGCGTCGCCCGACCAGCGATCGACGGGCCCATGAAACCAAACGCGGACCATCGGAGAGCGGCATGAACACGCAGAACGGCGCGCTGACCATTGACGTCGTGAGCGACGTCGTTTGCCCCTGGTGCTATCTCGGCAAGAAGCGATTGGAGCGCGCCCTGGCGAACGAGCCGGAGCCGATCCCAGTCCATTGGCGCCCCTATCAGCTCGACCCGAGCATTCCCAAAGGGGGCGTCGACCGACGCGCCTATATGACCAACAAGTTCGGCAATGACGGGCGCATCGAGGCTGCCCACGAACGTTTGATCGCCTTGGGCGCCGAGGAGGGCATCGCCTTCGCTTTCGACAGAATCGCCCGCGCGCCGAACACGCTCGACGCGCATCGGCTGATCCGCTGGGCGTTCCTGAGCGGCGCGCAGGACAAGGTCGTCGACCGGCTGTTCAGCCTCTATTTCGAACAGGGGCGCGATATCGGCGATCGCGCGCTGCTGATCGAGACCGCGCGCCAATGCGGCATGGACGGTGAAGTCGTCGAACGGCTGCTCGCCGAAGGGGCGGACGAAGAGGAGGTGCGCGCCGAAATCGCGCAGGCGCAGGAGCTGGGCGTGACCGGCGTGCCGTTCTTCATCTTCGCCCAGCGCTTCGCCGTGCCCGGCGCGCAAAGCCCCGACGTGCTCGCCGCCGCGATCGATCGCGCGCGTAAGAGTCTTGCGGGGATCGAGGCGGCGTAAGAAGCCTCAGGCCTCGAACGCGCCATGCCGGCCTTCGCCGGCGACGAAGCGCGCCGCGCCCGCCGCGCCCTCGGTGAGCACGAGCGCGACGCCGCGCGCGCCCTCTTGCCGCAGCGCTTCGTCCAGCGGGAGGTTCCACTGCTCGTAAGCCGATTGCCGGTCGGCGAGCATGCAGGCTTGCGGGAACGCGGCGATCTCGCGGGCGAGCGCCTGCGCGGCGGCGAGCGCCTCGCCGGGCGCGACGAGGCGATTGGCGAGGCCGATCGCCAGGGCTTCGTCCGCCGCGACCGGACGCCCGGTCAGAATGAGGTCGAGCGCCCGGCCCATGCCGATCAGGCGCGGCAGGCGCACCGTGCCGCCGTCGATCAGCGGCACGCCCCAGCGCCGGCAGAACACGCCGAACATTGCGTCGCGCTCGACCACCCGCAAGTCGGCCAGCAGCGCCAGCTCCAGGCCGCCGGCGACCGCAAAGCCGCCGACCGCGGCGATCAGCGGCTTGGACAGCGCAAGACGGCTCGGCCCCATCGGGCCGCTTCCGCCACCCTGCGGATCGAGTTCGTTGCGGCGCGCGGGATCGCCGACGCTTAAGAGATCGGCGCCCGCGCAAAAGTGGCCGCCGGCGCCCCACAGCACGGCGACGCGCAACGAATCGTCGGCTTCGAAATCCTCGAACGCCCGAAGCAATTCGGCCGCCATCGGCCCGTCGACCGCGTTGCGCCTTTCGGGCCGGTTCATCACGATGGTGAGGACGGGGCCGTCGGTCGTCGCTTCGACATGCTTCTGGTGCATGGGCGTCGCCTGCTCTGTTCGCGTGGCGGCAACAGTGAAAGGCGTGTCCAGCGGATGCATGGGTTACAAAACAGACCGGTTACATGGGTGACA
>JBEKSH010000501.1:0-3536 GCA_049517235.1 Roseiarcus sp.
GCAAACTCAAGGAATTCCGCAGAATCGCAACACGATACGAGAAAACCGACGAAAGCTACCGCGCTATCGTCAACCTCGCCGCATCGATAATCGCTATGCGATGAATGTCCACAGGCCCTAGTCGGATGAAACGCGCGCGGGAACCGACAAAGCGCTTTGGCGGGCAATGGGCCGGGATAGCCTCGGCGGCGGAGCGACGACGCGTGGCGACTCAAGCGGGCTTCGCAACGCACTCTCGGCGACGCCTTAAGCCCTCCTTTACCCAACGCGTGCTACCCGTCGCAGTCCGGCGCTCCCATGGCGAACGCCGGCCGGGGCGTGATTGGCGGCGGGCCGGCATCGCGCGGCGACGCAAGGAATCTGTGGCGACCCATGCGCATCGCATCCTGCATTGTCGCGCAACATAACCTCTGGCTTGTCCTTCTGGCCGCGATCATGTGTTTGACCGGCGCGTGGATCAGCCTCCGGCTGTTCGCGCGGGCCAATAGCACGAACGGCCTTCAGATGGCGGGTTGGGCCTTCCTGACGGCCGTCGCCGCCGGATCGTCGATCTGGAGCACGCATTTCATCGCCATGCTGGCCTATGATCCGGGAGCGCCGTTCACCTTCGATCCGATGCTCACCATGATGTCGCTTGTCATAGCCATCGCGGGCGCTGGACTGGGCTTCGCGGTGGCGTCCGACAAGCGCGGCCGATTTGCGCCCGAAATCGGGGGCGGCATTGTCGGGATCGCGATCGCCGCCATGCATTATACCGGCATGATGGCCTATCGCGTCGATGGACTGGTCCGTTGGGATCGCGGCTATTTGGCCGCCTCGATCGCGATTTCCGTGACCTTCGCAGCGCTGGCCGTCCGGCGGGCCTCTCGCGGCGCGAGACCCCTCGACAAATATATCGCCTTCTGCATGTTTGCGCTGGCGATCGTCGGGCTTCACTTCACGGCGATGGGCGCCGTCCAGGTGCTGCCGCTGCAGTCGGGAGCGGCCGGGACGGATCCCGCGGTCCTCGAGACGATGGCGATCGCCGTGGCGGCGGCCGGCCTGCTGGTCATCGGCACGGGCGTCGCCAGCTATCTGATCGACGAGCGCACCCGGGCGGAAGCTCTTGAGCGTTTCCAGTACCTGGCGCTCAACGACGCGCTGACCGGCCTTCCAAACCGGCGAAGCTTCAACGATCACTTGGACCATGAGCTCGATCGGGCCTCCGAAGGCGGCTTCAAAGTGGCGGTCGTCGGGATCGACCTTGACCGGTTCAAGGAGATCAACGATTTCAGAGGCCACGCGGCCGGCGATCAAGCGCTCAAGATCGTCGCGCGGCGATTGTCGAAACTCCTTCAGGATGGAGAATTCATCGCCCGGGTCGGCGGCGACGAGTTCGCCGCGACCAAGCGATTCTCGAAGCAGAACGACCTTCTGGAATTCGCGGCGCGGCTGGAGCGAACGCTTTTCCGACCGGTCTCAATCGACGATCGCGAGGCGAAGATGGGCGCCAGCATCGGCATCGCGGTGTTCCCTGACGACGGCAGCGATCGGGACAGCATGGCGAGCAACGCCGACATGGCGATGTATCGCGCCAAGCTCGACGTGACGCGCACGATCTGTTTCTACGAATCGCGGATGGACGAGACGGCGCGCGCGCGCCGCGCTCTTGCCCGCGATCTGCGCCAGGCGAGCGAGCGAGGCGAACTCGACTTACACTATCAGGTGCAAACCTCGATCCGAACGGGCGATATATGCGGCTACGAAGTGCTGCTGCGTTGGAACCATCCCGAGCTGGGCGCCATTCCTCCTTTGGAGTTCATCCCGATCGCGGAGGAGAGCGGCGCGATCATTGACATCGGGGAATGGGTCCTCAGAAGGGCCTGCCGGGAGGCGGCCTCCTGGGATCGCCCTTACAAGATCGCGGTCAATCTCTCGCCCGTGCAACTCGCCCATGCCGATCTCGCCAAACTCGTCCACGAGATCCTCCTCGAGACGGGCTTGCCCGCGAATCGACTGGAGCTCGAACTCACCGAGACGACCCTTGTCGCGGACAAGAACCGCACGCTTCACATCCTTCGGCAGATCAAGGCGCTCGGCGTCACGATCGCGATCGACGACTTCGGGACCGGATACTCGTCGCTCGATACGCTGCGCTCCTTTCCGTTCGACAAGATCAAGCTGGATCGATCGTTCATGAGCGAGGTGGAGCACAGCCCGCAGGCCAAGGCGATCGTTCGGGCGGTTCTCACCCTCGGGAAAAGCCTTGATATTCGCGTGCTCGCCGAAGGCGTCGAGACGGATTGCCAGCTCTCGATCCTCAGAGCGGAAGGCTGCGACGAAGCGCAGGGCTACCTGCTCGGACGTCCCCAGCCGATCGACCGGATATTCCGCGCGCCGGCGCGGGCGGACGAATCAAGCGGCCTGCTGCTCGCTGGCCAAGCATAGCCGATGCGGCGAGCCGTTGATCGCATCCCTCGGAAGTCGAATGCCGCTCCAGGGCTTTCGCGCGCGATGTCCGGGGCTAATTCTGGCTTTGACTCTGCCTCTGCGTCTGGCCGATCCTCAGCGAAACACTGAGCGTTTCGCTGCCGACGCCGGCGCGCGCGCCGCGCACCGGCGCCGCGCTCTGATAGTCGAAGCCGATCGCGACGCGCACGTAACGCTCGTCCGTGCAGGTGTCGTTGGCCGCGTCGAACGCGACCCAGCCAAGGTCCGGCACATAAGACTCCGCCCAGGCGTGGCTGGCGTCCTGCGAACCCGCGTCCGGACGCACGAGATAGCCGCTGACATAGCGCGCGGGCACGCCCAGCCAGCGCGAGCATGCGATGAACACATGCGCAAAATCCCGGCCGACGCCGCTGCGCAGGGCGAACGCCTCGGCCGCCGTGGTCGTCGCCAGCGTCGGCGCGGCAGCGAAGGTCATGGTCTCATGGATCGCCGCCATCAGAGGGTGCAGGCGCTCGAGCGCTTCGCGCTTGCCTCCCGCCGCGTCCTCGGCGAATTTGCGCAAGGCGCCGTTCGCCTCGGCCAGCGGCGCGGCGCGCAGGTAAATCTCGGGCGGCAGCGGCTCGACCGAGCCGCGCACCACGCCCACCGCGTCGAAGGTTTCGACCTCCCCCTCGGCGGTGACGCCGATGTGCTCGACCGGGCCCGGATGGGAAAAGGAATGGACGATGTTGCCCAGCGAATCCTCGCTTTGGCGCAACGTGCAGTCGATATCCGTGGCGATGCGCCACCGCAAGACGTACTGCGCCTCGAAGCTGCGCGGGGTCAGCCGCAAGACCTGAATGATCGAGCGCGCGGCCGGCGCATAGGCATAGGAGGTTTCTTGCGAAATCCGGATCCGCATCGCGCGCTCTCATCTTTCTTCGGGTGGATCCCAGGGCATTGATGCTTCTCGCCTTCACGCCGACCGGAACGCTTGGCCTCGCTGTGGGGGAGGATGTCGCGAGCCGGCGCCGATGGGCCGCGGCGTCATGTGAACAAATATTGCTCCGAAATGGTCGTCGCAAGCCGGGCGTTGTCGTCCAGAAAAGCGGTGATGAATTCGTGCA
>JBEKSH010000502.1:0-3531 GCA_049517235.1 Roseiarcus sp.
CGCGCGGCCTCGCCCCGCTTGCGGCTCCTGCCGTTGACAGGCACGCCGGAGTTGGCTAATCGTTACGCTGCGCCTCGCCAGAGACAGGCGAGATAGGCATCAAACACATCAGGTCTGACGAGCTAATCGATCAGCCGAGGCCACGGGCGGAAACATTGGCGGACGCACAACGCGAATTGAAGGTGGCGCTCGTCGGCACCGGCTTCATGGGCCGGGTTCACAGCATCGCCTATGCGATCCTTCCGTCGTTTTATCCCGATCTTCCGCCGGTGCGTCGGCGCGTGGTGGTCGACATAACGGAAGGCCTCGCCCGAAAGGGCGCCCACCAATTTGGCTACGACGAATGGGCGGTCGACTGGCGGAGCGTCATCAAGCGGCCCGATATCGATATCGTCGATATCGTCACGCCAAACGATTCTCACCGGCCGATCGCTGAATTCGCCTTGGATCACGGAAAGCACGTGCTCTGCGAGAAGCCGCTTGCCGTGACCGTCGAGGACGCGCGCGTGATGGCCGAGAAGGCCGGTCGCGTGAAGACGGTCAGCATGCTGGTGTTCAACTACCGCCGCTGCTCCGCGGTCCTTGAAGCCAAACGGTTGATCGACGAAGGCAAGATCGGCAAAATCTTGAGTTTTCGCGGCCTGTATCTCCAGGATTGGGCGATGCCGGAAGGAACGCCGTGGTCGTGGCGTTTCGGGGCCGCGCAATCCGGCTCGGGCGCGCTTGGCGACATCGGTTCGCATGCTCTCGACATCGCTCACTACCTGGTGGGCGAGATCGATAGCGTCGCCGCGGCGGCGGAGACGTTCGTCAAGGCCCGGCCGCGACCCGGCGAAACAAGTTCGACGCCCCGCCCCGAGATGGCGGCCGTCGATGTCGATGATTGCACGATTGCGCTGCTGCGGTTCTCCAACGGCGCGCTTGGAACGCTGGAGGCGAGCCGCTTCGCCTATGGCCGCAAAAATTTCCTGAGCTTTGAGATCAGCGGTTCGAAGGGGGCGCTCGCTTTCAATTGGGAGCGGTCGAACGAGCTCCAATTCTTTTCGGCCGAGGATCGCGCCGACGTCCAAGGGTTCCGCGCGATCCTCACCGGCCCAGCCCAGCCGAACGGCGAATTGTTCTGGCCGATCCCCGGGATCGGCACGGCCTACATCGAAACGCAGGTGGCCCAAGTCGGCGAGTTCGTCCGCGCGATCTCCGGCGGCTCTGAGAACCATTTCGGCTTCGCTCATGGATACCGAATCCAGCAGGTGATGGAGGGCATCCTCGCAGCGTCTCGGACCGGCCGTTGGGTGTCCGTCGCTCCGGCCTCATGAAGCGCATGAAAGATTGAGGGGGGGTAGATGTCGGCAAAGATTTCCGTAGGAAGTTCGGCATTCGCAATCGGTTCCTACAAGGACGATCCGATCCCGTTCGATGACGTCATACGGCGGCTGTCGGAGGTAGGCTACGAGGGGATCGAGCTGTTCGGCGACAAGCCCTACGGCCATCCGGATGACTATCCGACCAAGGCCGATCGCCGGGCCTTGCACGCCAAGCTCGCGGATCACAGTCTTGAGATTTCCAATTATGGCGCGGATTTCTGGGGGATTCCCCTTGGAGAGAGCGACGCCAAGGCGCGCCAATACCAAGACGCGTTCAAGCGCAATCTGGAATTCGCGATCGACGTCGGCGCCCACAGCATCCGCGTCGACACCGTCACCGGCGCATACCCGGACGGCGACCGCGCCGCGATCTGGCGCCGTTACGTCTCGACCTGGCGCAATTGCGCCCGCCTCGCGGCTGACGCCAGGGTCGACATATTTTGGGAGTTCGAGCCTGGCTTTATCATCAACAAGCCGAGCGAGATCACGCGCCTCGTCGATGAAATCGGCGAACCGAATTTCAAATTGATGTTCGATACCTGCCACGCGCAGATGTCGGGCGTGAAGGGCGCGCGCCAGGACGGCAAGAAGGAAACAGTGGCGAGCGTCGCCGATTTCGTACGCCTCGCCGGCGGCCGGATCGGCACCGTTCACCTCGTCGATTCCGACAACACGCTGCATCACGACGAGACCAGCACCCACGCGCCGTTCGGCGAGGGCGTGCTGGATTTCGACGCGATCATGAAGGCGTTGCTCGCGGTCGGATACGGCGGCCCCTGGTGGACGATCGATCTCTGCTTCTGGCCGACCGCCTGGGACATCGTCGCGCCGTCGCACCGTTTCGTCAGGGAGCTGCTGGAGCGTCGCGGCCTGCGCCGGCCGCCCGGCGCCGCATCCTGATCGCACATCGAAATCAAATTTCCTGCGACGGAGACCTTCCATGAAGTTCGGAGTCAACACCCAGATTTGGGTTGCCCCTTTCCAGCAGACCGATCTGGCCCTGATCGACAAGGTCGCCGGCATGGGCTTCGATGTCATTGAGCTCGGCTTCTTCTCGGCGGAGCCGCCCTTCGATGTCGGCGAGGTCAAGCGGCGATTGAAGGATGCGGGGCTCACCGCGGGAATTTGCAGCTTCCTCTGCGCCGACCGCGACATCTCCAGCGCGGACGCCGACGCCCGTCAGCGCGGCGTCGAGTTCATGGGCGCGATGGTGAGAACCCTCTCCGCCCTTGGCGGGGAGATCTTGAGCGGCCCATTATATGCCGAGCTGTTTCGCAAGCGCTACCTGCCGGCCGACGAACGCGCCCGCGAATGGGAGCGTTGCGTCGCTTCGATGCGGGAGATCGCCAAGACCGCCGCGATTCATGGCGTCACGATCGCGATCGAGCCGCTGAATCGCTTCGAGACGGATTTCCTGAATCTCTCCGAGCAGGCGGTGCGCCTGGTCTCGGACATCGGCAGCGACGCGGTCGGCATCTTGCTCGACACGTTCCATATGGGCATCGAGGAGAAAAAACAGGGCGAGGCGATCCGCAGAGCCGGCAAGCGCCTCAAGCATTTCCACACCTGCGAGAACGACCGTGGCGCGCCGGGCACCGGGCAAGTCCCTTGGGTCGAGGTCCGCGATGCGCTCAACAGCATCGGTTATGACAAGATCGTCGCAATCGAGGGCTTCAATCCCGACATCGTCGATCTCGCCAACGGCGCCTGCATTTGGCGCCCCATGGCTCCCTCGCCCGATCGCCTCGCCGGAGACGGCGTCAAGTTCCTCAAGAAGTTGTTCGCCTGAGCGAGGCTGTCGGAGCGAGCGGCAAGGAGCATTCGCGATGCTGAGAGTGGGTTGCCAGACCTATACATGGGAGATGCGCGGCGACGATTGGAGGGGGCGCGTCGACGACATCCTCAACGCGGTGGCGCAGGCCGGCTATGAAGGAATCGAAATCACCAACACGATGATCCGCGAATACGCGGACAAGCCGGCTGATTTCGCCAAGGCGCTGAAAGCGCGCGGGCTCAGCCTCGCGGCGTTCGCCTACGCCAGCCCGGCCGGGTTCACCGATCCCACGGCTCGGGCGAGCGAACTCGCCGGCGCTGAGCGGGCGCTTCGATTTGTCGAAGCGTTTCCGGGAGCGCCGCTCTGTCTCGGCGGCGCCTCCTCGCCCGACCG
>JBEKSH010000503.1:0-3528 GCA_049517235.1 Roseiarcus sp.
GACGCCAGGACAGCTCACGTTGTTGCAAAGTTTCCATAGTCCAGTTCCTCCTCTTTACCTTCAGTGAAAACGCTTGATTCTGGAACCCTTTTCCTGTCGACCCTTCTCCAATCAACGCACGCTCATGCGGCCTGGTCGCGCGCGACGAACCGCGCGAAAGTCACTGCAATCAGCAGAGCGACGCCGTTGAACATTTCCTGCACCCAGGACGACGTTCCCAAGAGTTCGAGGCCGGTGACGCCGGTCACGAGCAGATAGAGCGCGACGACGGTGCCCCAGGCGTTGAAACGCCCGGGCTTGATCGTCGTTGCGCCCAGAAAGGCGGCGGCATAGGCTGGGAGCAGGAAGCTCGGCCCCACGGACGGGTCGGCGGCGCCCAATTGTCCCGCCGTGAAGACGCCTGCGAACGCGCTGATGGCCCCCGACGCGATGAAAGCGCCGAAGCGCAACCGGTCGACGCGCAGACCGACCAGGCGCGCCGCTTCCCGGCCTTCTCCGACGAAGAACAGGTGTCGGCCGATCGGTGTGTGCTCGTAGATGTACCAAAGGACGATGGCGAGCGCGAAGCCGAGGTAGACCGGCACCGCCAGACCGAAAATCTGATATTGGACGAAATCGACCAGCGGCTGAGCGACGCTATTGAGGATCTGTCCGCCGGATACGGCCAGCGTCAGACCCGTGAGGATCGTCGACGTCCCGAGTGTCCCGATGAAGGCGTTGACGCCGACGCGCACCACGAAAAGCCCGTTCAACGCGCCCGCAATCACGCCGACGAGGACCGTCGCAACGACGACAAAGAGCAGCGGCCAATGAAGTTCGCCGGTGAAAAACGCCGTCAGCACCGCTCCGCAGCCGAGCATGGACCCGATCGACAGGTCGAACTCGCCGGTCGTCAACGGCAGCGTCAAACCGAGAGCGAGAATCATCAACACGGCTTGCGAACTGACGATTGTCCGGAAATTGCCAAGAGTGAAGAACGTCTTGGGCAAGAGAATCGAAAATCCGACGACGAACAGCGCCAAGGCGATCACCACGGCGTAGCGATAGACCACCAGCCGAGCGCTTCGTTCTCGCGACGACATACCGCTCCCCGAGCGGGACCCTCCACTCGAGGAACGCGCGGATTGGCCGGCGACGAGGACGTTCGCGAAGGCGCGCTCGCCAGACAGCGGATCCCGCCGACCGGATTCGTCACTCGCCAGCGGGGCTTGAGGCGCGCTTCCCATTGTCTTTTGGCTTTCTATCGACAGCGCGGTTGCTCAGGTTTCGGGGGGAGGGGAAAGCGAATCACCTGGCATGCCGCGGCCATTGTGACGCGAGTCTGCGACGCAAGCCGACGGAAAGGCGGAACCGCGGACGTCAAGCGCTTCATCCATCAATTCCTCTCTCGTGGCTTTCTGCTGAGTTCGGCGATCACCTCTTGCGAGGTTGTGACGTCGGCGAATTGGCGATCCATGTCGAACAGGCTGATCGCGTGCGAAATCGGCAACCGGTCGAACACCGCGTCAGCAGGGACGATCGCGCGGAAATTATAGGAAGCCGAATCAAAGACCGTTGCTCGCACGCAATTGCTCGTGGCGCCGCCGAGCACGATCAGCGTATCGACGCTTCGGTCGATCAGATAGCTCAACAGCGGCGTGCCGTGAAACCCGCTTGGCTTCTTCTTGACGAACACAATGTCGTCGGGTCCTGGGCCGACTTCCGGCAATAGTTTCGCTCCTTCGGTGCCTTCAAGGCACCAATCCGGACGCTGCAGAAAGGCTCGCTTGCGCGCATAGACGCCGACATCGGCGCCGCTGGCGTCGAGAGCGAAGCGGGTCAGGAAGACGGGCAGGCGGGCCGCGCGGGCGGCGTCCAGGATCGAGGCGATGCGGTCGACCGCGGCCCAGCCGATCTCTCCGCAAGACGAAGGATAGCGCTCATCGTTCACGCCTCGCTCGCCGACCATATAGCGTTGGCAATCGATCGCGACGACCGCCGGCCTTGCGCCAAAGCCCATGCGCTGCCCGAAACGGCCTCGCGCGAGCACCGACCTGTCGGCGTCGGTCAGATAAGCGTCCCATGGCTTGTCACTCATGTCATTTCTTTCGATCCGCTCCCGATGTCCGGGTGTGCTCTGCATGCCAATGGCGTGCGACGTCGACGCGCCTGCAAATCCAGACGCGATCCCGCTTCAGAATATGGTCGAGAAAGTCCGCCAGCGCTCTGGCGCGCGCCGGGCGGCCGGCGATGCGAGGGTGGAGGCCGATCGACATGAGGGCGGGCGTTTGCGCCCCCTCTTCATAAAGTTGGTCGAACGTCGCCTTGAGATAGATCTCGAAATCCGAAGATGTCCCAAACCCTGCAGGCTGCGCGAACTTTCCGTCATTTGCGTCCATGGTGTAGGGCACGACGAGATGAGCTGCGCCCGCGACCTCGACCCAGTAGGGAAGTTCGTCGTTGTAGGCGTCCGAATCATAGAGAAATCCGCCCTCCTCAACGAGCAGCCGGCGGGTATTTTCGCTCGGGCCGTAACGGCAATACCAACCGAGCGGACGCTCGCCGGTGGTCTTGGCGATCGACGCTATGGCGCGCGCGATCCGCTCGCGCTCTTCCTCCTCGCTCAACCGAAAATGCTCTTCCCAGCGCCACCCGTGACAACAGACATCGTAGCCTGCCGTTGCGATTGCTTCGGCGACGCGAGGGTTGCGCTCCAGCGCGAGCGCGCAGCCGAAGATCGTGACGGGCAATCGCCTTTCGGCGAACAGACGAAACAAGCGCCAGATTCCGACGCGGCTGCCGAATTCGTACATCGTCTCGAAGGCGAGGTCGCGCTGTCCGGCGGGAACCCGGCCGCCGGGCGCCTCGGCGAGGCCTAGCTCGGTTCGGCCGTCGCCGTCGGCGACCGTGTATTCCGAGCCTTCCTCGTAGTTGATCGCAAACTGAACGGCGATCCGGGCGCCGCCCGGCCAGCGCGGATCGGGGCGCTTGTCGGCGTAACCGACAAGGTCGCGCGGACGAGCAGGGGTCGAGGACCGCGGGCTCATGTCTGACTATCCTTCTTGGAATCGGCGAGCGACGAGTCGTCGAATGGGTCCGCGGAAGAAGGCATCCGGCCCGAAACGCGCAACTCGTGAAGAATCTCCTGACGATGTTGATCGATGCGCCCGCCCGCGAAGCGGATGGCCCCCGGCGTTCGAGACAACCGAGGGAAGACATTCTGCATTCGAACCGGCCCGAGATCTTCGTCCTCGACCGTAGCGATCGATTCCCGCGCGACGAACTGAGGGTCGCGGAAGATCTGCTCGATGTCGTAGATCGGGGCGATAGCCGCCTCGACCTTTTCGAAGGCGTCGACGACCTCGGCAAGATCGTGCCGCGCGATCCAGCCGCCGACAATGGCGTCGATCTCCTCGACGTGCCGGACACGGTCGGTGTTGGTCTGAAAGCGGGGATCATCGGCTGCGGACTGTCCGCCCGTCAGTTCGAGCACACGCCTGACGATGCTCGGCGCCGCCGCCGAGAGAGCGACCCACCTGTTGTCGCGGG
>JBEKSH010000504.1:0-3522 GCA_049517235.1 Roseiarcus sp.
CGAACGCATTCGGGAGTACGGCGTGCCGATCGAGCGCGTCGTGTGCACGGGCGGCATCGCAGAGAAGAATCCGCTGTTGATGCAGATTTACGCCGATGTGACGGGCTGCGCGATGCACGTGGCCGGCTCCAGTCAGACCTGCGCGCTCGGCTCCGCGATGGCGGCCGCCGTGCTCGCGGGGGCTCATCCAGACTTCACCGCGGCGCAACAGGCGATGACTTCCCTGAGGCCGGAGCAATACGAACCGATACCGGCGAACCGGAAGGTCTACGATCAGCTTTACACCCTGTATCGGGAGCTCCACGACAGCTTCGGAGGCCTGACGAAGTCCGCCGACCTGTCGCGCGTCATGAAGACGCTGCTTGAGATCAAATACGCCCAGCGCGGATAAACCATGGAGACAGCGCGGGACCGTTCGTTCGCATCCCATTGGACAACGACGGTGTCTTCTGGTCCGTCGATGTTCACACTCTGTCGCGCCGAATCGCCAACGCATAAACAACCGGGACGATCATGATCAATCTCGCCACGCCTGAAGTCTGGTTCGTTTGTGGCTCCCAGCACCTTTATGGTCCCGGTCCGCTGAACCAGGTCGCTGCCGACGCGCGGCAGATCGCCGGCGCGCTCGCCGAATCGAAGAAGCTGCCGCTGAAGACTGTGTTCAAGGCGTTGCTGACCACGCCCGACGAAATCGCCAGGCTTTGCCTCGATGCGAATTCGGACGAGCACTGCGCCGGCCTGATCTTATGGATGCACACGTTTTCGCCGTCGAAAATGTGGATCCGCGGATTGAATGGCCTCGAAAAGCCGTTCGTGCACCTTCACACGCAGTTCAACCGCGACCTGCCCTGGGCCGCGATCGACATGGATTTCATGAACCTCAACCAATCGGCGCACGGCGACCGCGAGGCGGGTTTCATCCACACGCGCATGCGCCTCGCCCGCAAGGTCGTCGTCGGCCATTGGTCCGACCCGGAAGTGCAGGATCGGATCGGCGCGTGGATGCGCGCGGCGCGCGCCTGGCGCGACTGGCAGGGCGCGAGGTTCTGCCGCTTCGGCGACAACATGCGGCAGGTGGCGGTCACCGAGGGCGACAAGGTGGCGGCCGAGATGAAGTTCGGCTTTGCGACCAACGGCTATGGCGTCGGCGATCTCGCAGCGGCGGTGAACGCCGTCTCCGACGCCGCGGCGAGCGTGCTGGCGGGCGAATATGAGGACCGCTACGACGTCGCCAAGGAACTGCGCAAGGGCGGCGAGCGCCACGAGTCGCTGCGCTACGGCGCCCGCCTCGAACTCGGGCTGCGCGCCTTCCTGCAGGACGGCGGCTTCAAGGGTTTCACCACGACGTTCGAGGATCTGCACGGGCTGAAGCAGCTTCCGGGTCTGGCGCCGCAGCGGCTGATGGCCGACGGCTATGGCTTCGGCGCCGAGGGCGACTGGAAGACCGCGGCGCTGCTGCGGGCGATGAAGGTGATGGGCGACGGGCTTCCGGGCGGCGCGTCGTTCATGGAGGACTACACCTACCACCTCGCCCCCGACCAACACTTGGTGCTCGGCGCGCATATGCTCGAAGTCTGCGAGACCATCGCCGCGGGCAAGCCCTCGCTCGAAATTCACCCGCTCAGCATCGGCGGCAAGGAAGACCCGGTTCGCCTGGTGTTCGACGCGCGGTCGGGCCCGGCGCTCAACGCGAGCCTGATTGATCTGGGCGCCCGCTTCCGCCTGCTGGTCAACGAAGTGACCGACGTGACGCCGCCGCCGATGCCCAAGCTGCCGGTCGCTCGCGCGGTGTGGGAATGCAAGCCGGACTTCAAGACGGCGTGCGCCGCCTGGATCCTCGCCGGCGGGGCGCACCACACCGCCCACAGCTATAGCGTGACCACCGAGATGCTCGAGGATTTCGCGACCATCGCCGGCGTCGAGCTGGCGGTGATCGGCGCCGAAACCCGGCTCGGCGCCTTCAAGCAGGAGCTGCGCAACAACGAGGTCTATTACCATCTTGCTCAGGGCTTTCGCGCCTGACGGAGCGCGCGGGCCGGCGACGCGCCCGCCTCGAGGGTCGGACTGAATCATGCTGAAAGAACTCAAACGCGAAGCCTTTGAAGCCAATGTCGCGTTGCCGCGCCACGGGCTGATCAACCTAACCTTCGGCAATGCGAGCGCGATCGACCGGGCGAGCGGCGTGTTCGCGATCAAGCCCAGCGGCGTCGATTACGCGGCGCTGCGGCCCGACGACATGGTGCTCGTCGATCTCGAGGGAAACAAGGTCGAGGGCTCGCTCAATCCCTCGTCGGACACGCCGACGCACCGCAAACTGTTCCTCGCCTTCGCCGGAATCGGCGGCGTCGTGCACACCCATTCCTCGCACGCCACCGCTTTTGCGCAAGCCGGCCGGCCGATCCCGATCTTCGGCACCACGCATGCCGATTATTTCAACGGCGACGTGCCGGTCACCCGCAAGATGACGCCAAAAGAGATCGCCTCGGCCTACGAATGGGAGACCGGCAACGTGATCGTCGAGCGGCTGGCGGGGCTGGATCCCGCGGACTATCCGGGCGTGCTGGTCAGTCGCCACGGACCGTTCACCTGGGGGCCGAGCGTCGCCAAGGCGGTGGAGGCCGCGGTCGCGGTCGAGTGCGTCGCCCACATGGCGCTGATGTCGCTGCAGCTCGCGCCCGACCTGGCGCCGATCGAGCCGGAACTGCTCAACAAGCATTTCAAGCGCAAGCACGGTCCCGGCGCCTATTACGGCCAGACCCCCGGCTGAACATTCGAGTCGCCGGGCCGCGAGGCGCGACTATTTTCACGATTGCTGTCGATTTGCTCAAGCCCCGTTCGTCATTGGCATACGGCAGGCGCGTCGCCGCGCCCGCCGGCTCGCAACCGACAGGGGAAACCATGACTCCGACAGTCCCGATCGTCGCGCTCTACGCGGCGATCCTCGGCCTCTTGGCCGCCGCGCTGACGCTCAACGTCATCCTGAACCGCGTGCGCAGCAGCGTCGAATCGGGCGACGGCGGCGTCCCCGCGCTGATGCAGGCGCTGCGCGCGCACGGCAATTTCATCGAGCAGGCGCCCATCGCGCTGATCCTCATCGCCAGCGCGGAAGCTGCCGGCGCCCGCGCGCTGGTCGTGCACGCGCTTGGGCTGGCGCTGCTGATCGCCCGGTTCGCCAGCGCGGTCGCGCTCAACCGGACGGTCCGCCAGTCGCCGTTGCGCCAGTTCAGCGGCGGATTGAGCGATCTGCTGCTGATCATCGCCTCCGCGACGATATTGCTCGCCCTCGCCGGCGCGCGGTGAATCGCCAGGGCGCGGCGGGAATGGCCGAGCCTGACGCGCGGGCGAGCGCATTTTGCAGCCGACGCGCAAGACGGTCGGCTGGTCCTCCCAGCCAACAGAGAACTCTCATACGGTTTCCGTCTGATTGACTCGAGGGAGTGGGATTCCTTTTTTGTTGTCCAGCGGATAGCTTTTGTCGCCGTGGATCGCGGGAGGCGAACATGGCGACAGTCGTGGGGCATC
>JBEKSH010000505.1:0-3520 GCA_049517235.1 Roseiarcus sp.
GAGGCCAAGCGCGGTGATGGCGCGAACTTCCTTGATGACTTCGATCTTCTTGTCGCCTATGGCGGTCAGAACCACCGTGAATTCGGTCTGTTCTTCGACCGGGGCCGCCGCCGCCGCGCCGCCCGCCGGGCCCGCCGCCACCGCCACCGCGGCAGCCGCCGAAACGCCCCATTTTGTTTCGAGAAGCTTGGCGAGCTCCGCCGCCTCAAGGACGGTTAGGCTCGACAATTCGTCGACGATTTTTTCCAAATTGGCCATGTCTTGATCCTTTATATGGTTCGAACCCTGGGGTTTGTTAAGAGCCTTCGATCAGGCTGCGTCTCTTGAGGCATAGGCCCCGAACACGCGCGCGAGCTTGGCGGCCGGCGCGGTGGAGAGTTGGGCGAGCCTGGCCGCCGGCGCCTGCAACAGGCCCAGCAGCTTGGCCCGCAACTCATCGAGCGAGGGCAGGGTCGCAAGCGACCTGACGCCATCGACGTTCAGAGCGGTCTTGCCCATGGCGCCGCCGAGGAGCACGAATTTTTCGTAGTCCTTGGCGAAGGCCACGGCGACCTTCGGCGCCGCCACCGGATCGTCCGAATAGGCGATCAGGGCCGGTCCCTTGAGAAGGGAGCCGACGGAAGCGACGTCCGTGCCTTCGAGAGCAATCTTGGCGAGGCGGTTTTTGGCGACCTGGACGCGCGCCCCAGCGAGCTTCATCCGCTTGCGCAGACTCTGCATCTGGGCGACCGTCAGGCCGGAGTAGTGCGCCACGACGACCACCGAAGTCTTCGAAAAGACTTCATGAAGCGTCGCGACGGCCTCCTTTTTCTCCGCTCTATCCACGGTGCTGTCTCCGGTTGGCGGAATATCTCCGCCTATTGCACATGCCGCGCCGCGCCTGCAAAAGGCTTCGCCGCAGCGACTTGCGCCTGTCCCCGGAGCCGGGCGATGAGCCCGCCGCCGGACAGAAGGTTCGAACCGAAATCACTAAACCGCTTCAAAGCGGCTCAACAACAACCCGGTCTTCCCCGTCTATGCAGGCCCCCTTCGGCCCCGCCGGACGGCGGGAGGGAATTAAGCGGCCTCCCGCAAAGCGGGATGCGCGCGCCGGCAGTCTCGGACAGGACATGGCCGGACAAGACACAGAGCATGGCCCCGGGTCCTCCAGCCTATCCACCGCTCCCTCCCGCGTAAAACCCAATTGCTTGGAATGAACCCGAGCGAGGCGGAAGCCAAAAATGATCATCAGGGTCGCATCGCGCCGCCGACCCCGGACGCGCTATTTATCCTGCCGCGGCCGTTCTGCCAAGGGGGATCACGCCTATTTTATTCGCCATGCGAATTTATCATGACTGCTCCTCCAAACGCGCAAGCCGGCCGGTTGGAGCGGGCATACGCCCAGTCCGCCCGTCAATGCCTGCCGCCAGCGGCGCGCGAATTTACCGGGCGGAGAGGTCTGTGTGGTCTGTCTCAGAACGGTCAGCTCTGAAGGAAAGGCGATGACCGCACTCGAACGCCAAGCGCCATCGGGGATTTCGAGCCCGGCGGAACGGGCGACGCCGGCAAGCCTTTTGGCGCGTCCCGTGCCAATCGGCCTCGTTGTCGCGGCCCTCGTCGCGGCCAGCTTGGCCGTGCGCCTGTGGTGCGCGCGCGGACCGCTCTGGCTCGATGAAATCTGGTCGATCGAGAACCTCGCGCCGCTCACCCGCTTCTGGCAGGTCTTCTGGGGAATCTCCCACGACAACAATCATTTCCTCAATTCGCTGTGGCTCTATTTCGCGACCGGGTTCAGCGCCGACGAGCGGATCCTGCGCGCGCCGTCGATTGCGATGGGCGCGATGACCGTCGCGATGGCGGCGCGGATCGCCGCGCGCCACAGCCCGGCCGCCGCCGTGGCGGCCGGCGCGATGGCCGCCGCCTCCTATTTCCTGGTCAACTACAGCGTCGAGGCGCGCGGCTATTCCGGCATGGCGCTCGCCATCCTCGTCGCCTTCGACGCGATGGAGCGCGCGGCCGCGCGGCCCGATTCGCGCGCGCGCCTCGTCTTCGCGGCGGCGGCGGGGATCGGTCTGTTGTGGCATCTGGCGATGCTGCCGGTCATCGCGCTGTTCGCGCTGATCCATCTTTTCGAGCAAAGGCGCGAAATCGGCCGCTGGGAGCCGACCGCCGCCGCGACGCTGCGCTTTTTGGCGCCGACCTTCGTCGCCGTCCTTCCCGCGGTCGCCTTCGTCGTCGCGGGCGTCGCTGTCGTGGGGCGCCTGACGATCGGCGGCGTGCGCGCGTTCGACGCGGGCCAGGCGTTGGGGGCGATCGCCGACATGGCGCGCGATACGATCGGCCTGCCGCTGGCGGCGCCGACCGGGTTGATTCTGGCCGTCGGCGCCGCCGCGATCCTGATCGCGCTGCGCTTGCGCCTTGTCCTGAACGACCGGCGAATCGCTTATGCCGTCATCCTGCTTGGGCTGCCGGCCGCCGTTTTCATCCTTCGTCCGCCCAACGCGCATATCCCGCGCTATTATCTCGTTTGCGCGCTGTTCCTCGTGCTGATCGCCGCCGAAGTCTTCGGCAGCCTGTGGCGCGGCGGCGCGTGGGGCCGCTCGGCGGCGCTCGCCGCGCTGGCGGCGATCCTGATCGGCGACGCCAGCCTACTGATCCGCTATCAGGCCTCGAAGGACACGGCCTGGCCGCAGGCGCTCGCGGCGATCGAGGATTCCGGAGAGCGCGCGATCGCCAGCAGCTTCGATGATCGGGTCGGCAAGCTCGTCGCCTATTACAATCGCAGCCACCCGCCGCTCGACCTCATCGCGCGCGACCATTGGTGCGGCGCGCCGCCGCGATGGTTCATCGCCGAGACGGCCAACGTCCCCGATTTGCCGGCGGATCTCGATCTGCCCGCCGGCGATTGCCGCGTTCGTTTCGGTCTCGTGCGTCGTTACGAGACCTGGGGCCTGTCTAAAGTCCAGTGGGCGCTTTATCGCCACAACGCCGAACAATCCAATTAACTGAGGGGAAAGGGCGGCGTGGTGATGTTCGCCCTGCCCGACCTCGGCAAGAATTGGACCATGCGGTGACGTCAAGGCCCCCCGCCGATCTGAAACCCCTGACCAGCCTGCGATTTTTTGCGGCGGCGATGATCGTCGCGCTGCACCTCCAGGAAACTCTGGACGTTCCGTGGCCCGATGTCTCCGACAGGGGACTACGCCAGGGCGTCACGTTTTTCTTCGTGCTGTCCGGCTTCATCCTGACCCATGTTTATAGCGACCAACCCGGCCTGACGGTCAGAACATTCCTGACGCTGCGGCTTGCGCGCCTTTATCCGACGCAACTCGCGGCGCTGCTTCTGCTGGTCCTGCTGCTGCCGTGGCGCGAGATCGTCTATACCAGCCCGAGCGCCGATGTGAGCGCGACGGCGCTGGTCGCCAAGCTTCTGCTGATCGACGCGCTATGGCCGACCGCGCCGCTGACCTATTCGTGGAACGGCGTGTCGTGGAGCCTGTCGACGGAAATGTTCTTCTATCTCGCCTTTCCGCTCTTGCTG
>JBEKSH010000506.1:0-3516 GCA_049517235.1 Roseiarcus sp.
GTCGTCATCGAGGCGCGGCCGGCAACGAACCGCGCCCGCGTTTCCTTGGCGAGGTCGTTGAGCCCCATGACCAGCACTTCCAGCCGCGAGCCGGGATCGGCGGCCACGGCGGCGATCGAGCCGGCATGGAGGATGGCCATGGGCGTCTCCATCATCGCCCAGAGGCGAATGCGCTCGGGCGCCCCCGCCTCACGCAGCCCGCGCGCCACTTGCATGACGCCGCCGGGGCCGTCGATCTTCGGCAGGAGGATCGCATCCGGGCCCGCCGCTGTCGCGGCGGCCAAATCGTCCCGGCCCCAGGGAGACTCGGCGCCGTTGACGCGAATGACAACTTCTCGGCCGCCGAACCCGCCTTCGCGGACAGCGGCCACAACCTGCGCGCGCGCCGACGCCTTGGCCTCCGGCGCGACCGAGTCTTCAAGGTCGAGAATGACAGCATCCGCTGCAAGGCTCCGCGCCTTGGCTATAGCGCGGGGGCTAGACCCTGGCATATAGAGGACGCTGCGGCGCGGGCGAGCAATCATGATTGTCTCCAATTGACCAATCATCATTTTTAATTTGTGCGGCGCAATATTACTAGAGGCGTCGTTGACTGGGCTTTAACCGGGCGTTGGTCGAAATTATCGAATTGATGTGACGCAATGCGGCGCCTTGACGGCCAACTAACCGTATGTGTTGATCGTTCGGTATGGCGCAAGGTATGGAATTTTCGGACCGATTCCCGCCAGGTGGTGGGGATAAGTGGTTCGATTCGGGGACGCGATGGATTATTCGGCGTTTTTCACCAATGCGACCGAGCGGCTCCGCGCCGAGCGGCGCTACCGTGTCTTCGTCGAGCTGGAGCGAGACGCGACGCGTTTTCCACGGGCGCTCTGGCGGCGCAGCGAGGGGACCGGCGTAAAGAAGCAAGAAGTCGTCGTGTGGTGCCCGAACGATTATCTCGGCATGGGACGGCACCCGCAAGTGATCGCCGCGATGCAAGAGGCGACAGCCCGCTACGGAGCGGGGGCCGGCGGCACGCGCAACATTTCGGGCAATAGCGGTCCGCTGGTCGATCTCGAAGACGAACTTGCCGATCTGCACCGCAAACCCGCCGCGCTTGTCTTCACTTCGGGCTGGATATCGAACCTGGCGGCCATTTCCACCGTGGCTTCTTTGCTGCCGGACTGCCTTATCCTATCCGATGCGCTCAACCATAATTCAATGATCGAGGGCGTGAAGCGTTCCAACTGCGAAAAGCAGATTTTCCGGCACAACGACGTCGCCCATCTCGAAGAGCTGCTGAAGGCGCTTCGGCCCGGCCGCCCCGCGCTGATCGTTTTCGAGAGCCTTTATTCAATGGACGGCGATATGGCGCCGATCGGGGCGATTATCGATCTCGCGGAGAAATATGGCGCGCTCACATACCTCGACGAAGTGCACGCCGTCGGCCTTTATGGGCCGCGCGGCGCGGGCGTCGCGGAACGTGACGGCATGATGGACCGGGTCGATATCGTCGAGGGCACATTGGCCAAGGGCTTCGGAACCCTGGGCGGCTATATCGCGGCGAGCGCGGCGATCGTCGACGCCGTCCGATCATGCGCACCCGCTTTCATTTTCACCACCGCCCTGCCGCCCGCGGTGGCCGCCGCCGCCGCCCAGTCGGTGCGGATCGTCAAAAGCGCGGGCGAAGCGCGCTCGAGCCATCAGCGGCAAGTGGCCAAGGTCAAGCAGGCGCTCAACCGAGCGGGCATTCCCATGATGGCCAACAATTCTCACGTCGTTCCGGTGATGATCGGCGATGCCGAACTTTGCAAGAGGGCGAGCGACAGACTGCTGGAGCGCCACAACATCTATATTCAGCCGATCAATTATCCGACGGTCGCGCGAGGAACGGAACGGTTGCGAATCACGCCCACGCCCTATCACGACGACGCGTTGATCGCGGAACTGGTCGTCGCTCTGCGCGAAACCTGGGCGGCGCTAGGCCTGCCCCTCGCGCCGCGCGCGCTCGCGGCCGAATAATCGCGGGACACCCCCGCTCACCTGGCGAGCCAATCGCTGAAACGGCGCGTCGCCTCGGCGATCTGTTCGGGCGATCGGGCGAAGCACAGGCGAATATAGGCCTGACCGCCGGCTCCGAATGCGGAGCCCGGCGCAACGCCGAGCCCGGCTTCGTCGACGAGACGCTTGGCCAAGGTCCGTGTATCCTCTTCGCCCTCAACGGAGCAGAAAAGGTAGAAAGCAGCTTCGGGCTGAGCAAAGCGCACGCGTCCCGTCGCGGCCAGTCCGCTGCAAATGATGTCGCGGCTTTGCCGCATGCGGGCGCGTTGATCGGCGATGAAGGGTTCGCCCTGTTCAATCGCGGCGATGGCTGCGCGCTGAATGAAAACAGGCGCGCCTGAGGTCGTATATTGGATCACATTCTCGATGATCGGCCCAAGCGCGGGCGGGGCTTCGAGCCAGCCGATGCGCCACCCGGTCATCGCCCAGTTTTTTGACAGTGTCTGAAGGAAGAGGATTCGATCGTCGCGATCCATCACATCATGAAATGAAGGCGCGCGCGCGCCCTGAAAGACCAGGCGCCCGTAGATTTCGTCAGCGACGATCCACAAACCATGCCGGCGCGAAAGATCGAGAAGGGCGACGAGTTCGCCATGCGTCGCCGTAAAGCCAGTCGGATTTCCCGGGGAATTGAGGATTATCGCCCGCGTCGCCGGCGTGATCGCCGCGGCGAGGCGATCGATATCGAGGCTCCAGCGCGCGCCGCGGGTCATGGGAACATTGATGCAGCGCGCGCCCGCAAGCGCGATGGCGCCCTCGAAATTGGGCCAGGCGGGCGATGGAACGATGATTTCCTCACCCGGACCCGCGATGAGCCGCATCGCAATTTGCAACGCATGCATGCCGCCGATGGTCACGAAAAACTGCTCGGACTGGAAAGCGCCACCGCCGGGCGCCATGCCGTAGACCCGCGTCATGTAGCGTGCGATCGCCTCGCGCAGTTCAGGTATGCCGCGCTGATGGGTGTAGAAAGTCTCGCCCCTGGCCAGCGAGAGCCGGGCCGCTTCGGCAATGAAATCGGGCGTCGTCAGGTCGCCCTCGCCGACCCAGAGAGGAATCAGCCTCTGTCGGCCGCGGCCGTAATTGAACACTTCGACGATGCCGCTTTCGGCGACAGCGTGCATTTGCGGGCTTATTGCGCCGAGCCAATCGGGCCAAGACGTGGACGGAACGTCGGAAGGGTTGGAGCGCAATTTCGCCATTGCAAAGTGTTGGATGGGACGCTGGAGCATGCAAGCGGCGGGCTTAAGAGTTTTTCACCGCTGCCGACCCTCTTGACGGCAACCCCCGAGATAGCCGACCGTTATTTATAGGCTCGCGCTCAGCGTTTGGCCAGCGAGTCGCGAATTTCGGCGAGCAGAACTTCGCTACGCGTCGGCGCGGGAGCGGCGACCGGCGCCCCGACTTCCTTCTTTTTCATACTGTTGATCGCCTTGATGACGAGGAACAGCACGAAAGCGATGATGAGGAAGT
>JBEKSH010000507.1:0-3515 GCA_049517235.1 Roseiarcus sp.
GAGCGCGTCCTCAGGCAGCGTGATATCCATGCGAACGGACTTGCCCGAACGGCCCGGCGCCGAAACCGGAACGCCGCCCTAATTCTTCGCCGGGCTCCCCGAGCCGACGGCCGGGCAATAGGCGATCTTCGGCGGGCGGCCGTAGAACGGCGCCAATTGCGAATAGCCGCTCATCAGTTCCGCCTGCGACGCCGACGACCAGATCTGCGCGCAGGCGGCATGGAGGGCCTTGCCATCCGTCGGGCATGCGCTGGCGAAGATGATATAGTCCGAAGCGGGAGCGAGCTGGCACTTGCAGGACACCGCGCCCTTGTCCGCGCCGCAGGGCGCATCGAGGCAAAACGCCCACTTGTTCGCATTGTCGCCGGTGCAGCTTATCGACGTCTTGGCCGGTTTGCGGCGGGTCGCGGTGATGTCCCACAAAGAGAACGTCGAGGTCAGATGGTCCGCGCGCGACTCGCAGGAGGAGTCTCCAATGTTCAGACCGTTCAGCGGTCCCTCGCAGGAACATTTCACATGGGTCGGATCGCCAGCGATCGGCTGACACTTCGCCGACGAGCACAGCGCGTACCGCCCCTCGCAGATGCGCGAACCGCCGGAATTGTCGGCGCCGGCGGGTTGGATCGCCAGCAGCGCCACCGCGGCGAAAGCCGCGCAAGCCGACAGCCGAAGCTTCCTATGGTCAACAGGCACGGCTATCCCCCCGCTGATCGCCTCGGTCATTTTCAACCGAAATTCGCCGGTTGGCCTTCGGCTCCAATTCAAACCTGCGACGCTTTTGGGCTTCTGGCAAGGCCGAGCCTTTGCCGCATACGTGCGACGAGCGTCGGGACGTTCCCAAGTCGAGCCGAGCGCTGAAAATGCCGAATTTCTGTCATCGAGACGCAGTCCTCCGGCGGCTCTTGGCCGAAAACGCGCCAAATCGAACGCTTTAGGCTGTCCACATGAGCGGCGGCGCGGATATGCCACACAGCGATGATTCTATGCCCGGACTTCCAACGGATGCAGAACTTCGATCCCGAAGCGGGTGAAGTCATCGGTGTTAAAGGTGAGAATCCGACCGACGCCGTGCACCTTCATGGCGGCGACGAGTCGCGCGTCATGAACCTTCGAGCCACGCACGCTGTGCGTGACGACCAAACGCTTCCATTCGGTGTAAGCGGCGGGCGAGTCAGGCAAAAGAGTCAGGATGCGTTCGATTTTCTCCACCTCGCCGAGCGCGAGAGAGACGGAAAAGCCGAGGCCGTTGCTTGCAACCGGCCGGGTCACGACGTTCCAGAATTCCGCAACGTTCTGCGACGTGAAGCAGACCGTCTCGCCGGCGGCGAGCAGCCGCGCGACGCTCTCCATCGCTATCGCGTGATGTTCGTGGTTGGGCTGTGTCCGGCGCAACAGGACATTCGTGTCGACCAGAACGCTCATCTAGCCGCGCGCGCCATAGATGCTGTCGCGGCTGATGGCGGCATCCGAAAGAGGCGGGCGGACGGGCAGACCATCGACGGAGGCGCGCCAGGCCGCCGCGCGCTCGGCGGGGGAGAGGCGCTCGGCGCCGACGGACACCTGTTCCTTCAATAAGCGCTGCAGATATTGAGGCAGGGCAAGCCCCTGTGCTTGAGCCAGCGCCTTAAGACCCGCCTCAATCTCGGGAGGAAGTTCGATGGTTACGGCCACGGCTCGTTCCTCGCAGGCATAAGTGAAGCGATAGGCTTATGAGCGCAGTTGTCGCAATCAGCCCATAGCCTCGTCGCGCTTCATCATCGCAGTATGGCAAATCCGAGAGTTTGCTTCCACGTCTTTCGCTTTCGTCAATTCAGCGCTCGACCAGCCAACGCTTTTCCCAGTCCAGTTCGAAGGCTTCGAGAGGCGCGCCGTCCAACACGCGGCGTATGCGTTCGATGGCCTCAACAATATCCGCGAGACGCGGCGAGCTGATCCATTCGATCATCAGAACACGAGCACAGCCGATTCCTCGATCCGCTTCTTCAGGCGGGGATGCAAGCTGCTGCGTGTCATGATGTCGGTCTTTTGACCGAGGATGCTGGCGGCGCGCTCCTTCACGTCCATCAGTTCAAAGAGGCCGAGCTTGCCCTTTTGATGATCGAAAAAAAGGTCGACGTCCGAATCTTCATTCGCCGCGCTGCGCGCGACTCCCCCTCATCTGCCCGGCTCCGCCGGGCGTCTTCGCCCGCAAGGAGGGAAGAGGCGAAATCTGCCGCGGCCGGCCAATCTATCGCAGCAGGCTTTGCCCGCCTTCCCATAGCGCGCGCGCGACTTCGGCGGCGGGCCGCGCCAGCGCCAGTCCCGCCGATTGCCCGGCCCAGGCCTGCATCCGGTCGATGTCGTCGTCCTTGACCGCCGCGTTGCGCATCGCCTGGGTCAGTCCGCGTTGCACGGGATAGCGGGCGGGCGGCGGCGCGCCCGGCGCGATCGCCGCGCGCGCGTAAGCGGTCGCGACGCTGCGTCCGGCGCGCCCGGAGAAGGCGCGCGAGACCAGCGTTTGCTCCGGCGCGCTTGCGCCGATCGCGTCGGCCCAGGCTGGCGGCAGCTTGGCTTCGGGGCATCGCAGAAACCCCGTGCCGATCTGCACCGCCGAGGCGCCGAGGATCAGGGCGGCGGCGACGCCGCGCGCATCGGCGATGCCGCCCGCGGCGATCACCGGAACCTTCACCGCGTCGACCACCGCCGGCAGCAGCGAGAACAGGCCGACCATCGCGCTCTCCGCCTTCGACGGGTCGAAGGCGCCGCGATGTCCTCCCGCCTCCATGCCCTGGGCGACGATCGCGTCGGCGCCCGCGCTTTCGGCGCTCTTGGCCTCGGCGACGGTCGTGGCGGCGGCGAGCCATTTGATCCCGCGCGCCTTCATCCGATCGACGAAAGCGATCGGATAGAGCCCCATGATCGACGAGATGATCGCCGGGCCGGCCTCGAGCATCGCCTCGCACTGCGCCGCAAAATCCGGCGGCGCCGCGTCGCCCGCTTCACGCGCGACCTCGGGACCCCATTGACCGAGGAAGGCGCACACGGCGTCTTCGGCCGAAGGGTCGCGCGGCGGCGCGGCATCGGGAACCCACAGATTGATCTGGAACCCGCCGTTCGTCGCGCCCCGCACTTCCGACGCCCAAGTCTTGATGGAGTCCGGCGACATCAGCAGGGCGCCGCAGGCTCCCAGCCCGCCCGCGTTGGCGACGGCGATCGACAGCGAGGCCGGGCAAGCCCCCGCCATCGGCGCCAGCAGGATCGGGATGCGAAGATCGTAGGTCTTGCAGAAGGCCTCGGCGCGGGCGAGCGCGGGATTCGAATGAGGCATGACGATCAACGGCTCCGAGAACCCGGCGCGGCCAAACAGCGCCTTCGCAATTATAGATCGCGAACGTCGTCGCGGGGTGGAAAATTCGATCGGCCGCGCGAATCCGACATGGTTAGCCAAACCTTGCCGAATACTTGGCGTTGACGCTAACGCGCTGTTCAGAATCGCCAGCTATAAGCCAAGCGTTTTCGGAATACAGGAGAAGCCC
>JBEKSH010000508.1:0-3503 GCA_049517235.1 Roseiarcus sp.
CCTTCAAAGAAAAATCCTGGCTTGGTCGGGCCGCGTCGACCGTACTGGGCATGCCCAGCGAGGCCTGTGGAGTCGGGTTCGTCGCCACAAGCGCCCGTACAGGCATGACGACCATGGAAAGCCGCACCGTTGCAGGTGGTGATGCTTCCGCCATCACGCGGCGCGCGATTGAGTGCCGTCGATCTCATCGAGCCGCTGCAGGACATGCGCTCTGCGCTCGCTTGATGGCAATGCCTCACACTCCTTCATGATCGCCAACACCTGATACGCGGCCTTGCGGACCAACTCGCGGTCTTTCTCCCTGTCCGGAAGACGCGAGAGTCGCAGCACCGAATCGGAGGCATATCTTAGCAGCGTATCAGTCCCTCCGGCCTCGGCCAATGCACGCGTTGGGTCTGGAGCCGTCTTACCCCGTACAGCATCCCGCAGGAGCGAACGGCACATGTAGACCCCGACATCCGACTTGCCCGGATGCTCAAGACCATGAACCGCGATCGGCCCCTGACTGGTGAGCGCCTCGTAGTCACCAGGTATACGCTGCTTCTCGTCATAACTGCGATGGCGCGTCTGACCGATGAGAAAATCGATTTTGTCGACGCCACAATCTTCTTCCCTGCCGACATGATCGGGATCCACCTCGTCGTTGAAGTGCCGCCATCCAAATGCAATCGAATGCTCGTCGTCGACCGGCACCTGCCAGCGTGTCATGGCGCCAGCGGAATGTCTAACGCGCGCTGCAGACGGCGCCAACGAGGCATTTTGCGCCCAGTTCGGGAAGCCCAACTCGGAGATTCGAATCCAGACCGTGTCGTCGGTTACGCGCCGCCCGGCGGTGAAGATCATGCCATTGCCTTTGTGCGTCGCGTGCCAATCAATGACCGGCATTTGACCGAACGCACCCCCGAGAGTCGCCCCCGCCGCAAGCGCTGCATCGACCCCCTCGACCGTCATGTTGTTGTGCAAAATAGCGGTATGGTAATGGTCGATCAGGTTTTCGTACACTTGCAGCCAGTTGCAGTCGAAAACATTCGTAAACGGGACAAGGCGAGTCCCCTTGGGCAGGACATAGGAGTCGAACTCCTGAAACCTGGGTTTCGATTCGGGCGGCCCCATGTAGGCAAAGACCAAACCGTCCCGTTCAAAGGCCGGATACGCGCCTTGACAGACTGTCTGGCTCAGTCGGCTGTCGCGCGGTTCGGCCGGTGTTTCCAAGATCGTCCCGTCGACATCGTAAAGCCAGCCGTGATAACAGCAGCGGATCCCGCGCTGGGAGACGATTCCGAACTCGAGCGAAGTCCCGCGATGGACGCATTTACTGTGAAGGACGCCGACTCGACCGCTCCGATCCCTGAATGCGACCAGATCCTCGTTCATGATCCGGATGGCCTTTGGAACGTCGGTCAGCTCCTGCGAAAGGCATACCGGCTGCCAGGATCGACGCAGGTATTCACCCATAGGCGTACCCGGCCCGGCCCGAAGGATTTCCAAGTCATCAGGAGGGCTCATTTGTGCGTCGCGCGTCAAGTAACCTGCGTACGGCATACTCTTTGCTGCGCCCCGCGAGATTGGTTGGCTCATGGTCTTCGCTCCAGCATCTTGATTCACCGATAACCTCCTCAGGCTGCCAATGACAAGGCAGTGATTCGTGCTCAAAGTTGTCCGCCCCACGGAACCAAACCGTCGAGCATGGAATAATGAAATAAATTTAGCCTAGCGCGAGGGCCTTGTCATTGTCGCCGCTTGATAGAATTGGGCCAAATAACTGGCCGCTCACGCTAATAAACCCCCGAGTGCCGGATCGGGATCGTCCTGCCTGACGTTGAAAAAGGAGGAGCGGCGTTCCTCGCCTTGAGCCGTTAGTGTCTGTCCGCAAACATCTTGAATCGTTTGTGATTCAAGAGGGTGGCCTGATTCGAGGAGGGTCACCGATGTGGACGACAATGCACCGCAGGCGTTACGACCGCAGCCGATTGCGTTATCCTAGCGACCTGACCGAAGTCGAATGGACGGGTGTCGACGCGTTGAGGTTCGGTCGCATTTTGCGAAGATAGGTGGGTGACAAAAGCTGACCGCAGTTTGGGGCAGCGGAGCGCGCGTTGAAGATGGACTCAGATTTCTTTCAAGGGCCGCCGCTTCGATCGATTGGTGATCTTGCTGTGTGTCCGCTGGTATCTGGCCTCTAGTCTGAGCTTGCGCGATCTTGAGGAGATGATGGCCGAGCGCGGCATTTCAGTTGACCACGCTACTGTGCATCGTTGGGTTAGCCGATATTGCTCGGCTTCAAGTCCATGGCTGGCGCCCGCGCCGTTCTCGGCGGCGTCGAGATGATCGGCATAATGCGCAATAGCCACGCCAGGTATGCCTTCAATGCTCGTCCGTCTATCGCCGAGCGAAATGTTTGCGGCGTAGATCCTACCGCCCATCGGCTCTTTGCGACCACATTCGCAGTTTGCGACTGAACCCCTTTCAGGCCCTTTGGACATCGGACAGGTCCAATGTCCCTCGACCAAATGCGCCAACCCACAGATATCGAGCGTGTTATTTTCCCGCTTGATGTGTCATCCAATCCCCATACGCTCAGGGCGTCTGAGGCTGCTCACGCGGGCCGGCGGCGGCTCTCAAAGGTCAGGGAGGATGACCGCCTTCATGATCTGCTGTGCTTTGAGGCTGCGGTAGGCGTCGGGCGCGGCGGCGAAGGGAATACGGGCGTCGATGACGACACTCGGTTCAAGAACGCCGCTCTTGATGAGCGGCAACAGGCGTTGCCGCAGCCGGATCGAATCTCCGATGGCAAAGGTGAGCGAGAGTTCGTCCACGAAACTTCGCGCGAGGTTAAGCGGCCAGGCGTGATCTGTATGAGCGCCGACGCTCACGATGCTCCCGCGTTTGCGCACGAACTCGAAGGCGCTTCGCAATGGCCCCGAACTCCCGGCGGCTTCGATGACAACGTCGGCGCCGTCCCCATCGGCGATTTGACGGAGGAGGGCAGCCGCCTCTTCGGGGGTCGCCGCGAGCGAACCGTGGCGTTGCGCAAATCGTCGTCGCGCTTCGTTCGGCTCCACGACCAGGACTGCGGCCGCCCCTACGGCCTGAGCGCTGAGACTTGCGAGCTGACCGACCGCGCCTCCACCGATCACGGCGACGAAATCTCCCGGCTTGACGCCGCCCCGCTCGACGGCGGCCCAACCCGTCGCAAGATTGTCTCCAATCAGGATAGCTGCTTCATCGGAGCAGCCGGCAGGAACTCGGCACAGCGTCGTGTCCGCCAGGGGGACGCGCACCAGCTCGGCCTGCCCCCCGGAAAGGGCCGGCCCGAACGATGTCCCGGTGCCGAAGAAGGCCCGATCGGCGCATTCCCAATGATCGCCGCGCGCGCATGAGCGACAATGGCCACAAGCGACAAAATCTGAGGCCATCACGTGGCCGCCACGCTTGATCCGTTGGACCGCTGCGCCAACTTCGACGACGTCGCCGACGAATTCATGGCCCATGACCGCACCGGG
>JBEKSH010000509.1:0-3493 GCA_049517235.1 Roseiarcus sp.
ACCTATCTTTCCTCGCGCGTCATGTCGCTGGCGGCCAATGAGATGGGCCATAGCGTCGTGATGGCGCCGTGCAACGGCTGCTATCACAATCTCAAGAAAGCCGAATATGACCTGGCGCATGACGACGGCTCGCGTCAGGTCGTCGATCGCATTTCGAAAAAGGCTGGGCACAAGACCTATCAGCCCGGGCAGGTCGAGACGATTCATGCGCTCGACTGGATCAAGCACGGCGTCGGGGAAGCCGGTTTGAAGGCCCGGGTCGCCAAATCGCTCGGCGGGCTGAAGGTCGCCAATTACTATGGCTGCATGTACACGCGCCCGCGGCATATCTTTCCCGAGAAGGACAAGGGCGGCGGCGCCGAATCGACGTCGCGGCCGCACTTCATGGACGATCTTCTGCAGGCGGCGGGAGCTGAGAACGTCGATTTCCCGCTCAAGACGGCCTGCTGCGGCGGCGCCCACACCCTGTCGGATTGCGACATGTCGACCAAGCTGGTCCTCAACATTCTCAAGGCCGCCGAGACTTCGGGCGCCAATGTCATCGCGACGGAATGCCCGACCTGCCATACGGGGCTTGAAATGCATCAGGTCCGCGCCGAGAAGAAATTCGGCGTCAAGACCAACGTCAAGATCCTATATTTTACGCAGTTGCTGGGTCTTGCGCTCGGCCTTTCGGCGAAAAGGGTCGGCGTGCAGGAGAACGTCTCGGATTCCTTCGCGCTGCTCGAAGAGAGGGGCTTGGCGTGAGGTCCCTGGCCGAAATCGAAAAGCGGATCGAGACGGACGCATGCGACGGTCCCGCCGCCGAAGCGGCCAGCGAAATGCTGGCGCTGGGCGAAGAGGTGCTGGAGCGCTGGATCGCGGGCAAGGGCCTTGCGCCGACCCAGGCGAAGGTCGAGGGGTTCCCACTGCTGGCGTTGCACCGCCAGGGCGCGACGGGGGAGCCGAGCTTCAACGCCTGCCGCGAAACCTGTCGCGAACTTGTCTATCACTATAATCTGATTATTTTGGAGCCGGATCATCCGGACGCGGCCGGGCGGCTGCGCATGATGCGGATGGTGGTTGCGCATATCTGCTATTTCGTCGGCGGGAAGATGCAGATCGCCAGACTCGGAGAGTTTTGTTGTTCGTCGCGCGCGTTGCGGCTAGACGAAGACCTGCCGGCCTGAGAGGAGAGATCGATGCCGATCGTTCGCGGCTGCAACCTGCCTGACGACCTTCTTTACGACGTCGAGAACCACACTTGGTTCAGGGAGCTGGACGACGGCAACGTGCGCTTCGGCATGACGACGGTCGCCACGGCGCTGGCCGGCCGCCTTGTCGCGGTGACGCCGAAAAAGGTCGGCCGGTCGGTCGATGCGGGCAAATCCTGCGCCACCGTCGAATCGGGCAAGTGGGTCGGCCCGGCCAAATCGGCGGCCGCCGGAAACATCATGGCGGTCAACGACAAGCTGGTGGAGACGCCGAGCCTCGCCAACGACGATCCGTATGGCGCGGGCTGGTTGATCATCCTCAAGCCCGACGATTGGGCCTCGATCAAACCGTCGCTGACGCCGGGAAGCCAGGTCGCGCCCAAATATGAGGCGAAAATGGCCGCCGACGGTTTCGCGGGTTGCGCGCCGTGAAGCACGCTCCGATCAGCGCCATGCGCGTCGAACTGCTTGCGGACAAGGCGGACCATGCGGCGGCGGTGCTGAAGGCGATCAGCAACAAGTGGCGGCTGCTGGTGCTCTGCCAATTGGTGAAAGGCGAGAAGCCGGTTGGCGAACTTGAGGACGTCATCGGCCTCAGCCAGTCGGCGCTGTCGCAGCATTTGGCGGTGCTGCGGAAACACAAACTGGTCAAGACGCGCCGCGACGCGCAAATGATCTTCTATTCGTTGCGCGGATCGGAAGCGCCGGCCATTCTGGGCGCGCTTTACGAACTCTATTGCCGGTCGCCGAAGCCGGTTTGCGACGACCTGCCCGCCGGCAAGCGCCGCCACCCCGTCCGATCGAAGCGCTCGCTCGCCGCCGAGGCGTCTTGACCGGGCGCGCGGGCCAGAACGCAGAGAGGACACGATGCGGAGGCGATCGATCTTACTGGCGCTGCTGATTTGTTGCGCTGCGCCCGGCCTCGCGCAGGAGGGCGGCGGCGAACCCAGCGCACTGGCGTGCAACGACTTCAAGAGCGAAGCGGTCCGCGTTCTCGCGCAGTCGCCCGATACTCTGCAGATCAACAACCTGCTTTTTGAAGCGGCGCGCAAGGGCTGCGTCAGCGCGCTCGATTCACTGCTCAAGTCGGGCGCTTCGCTCCGGGCGCGCGACCGCATGGGCAATAACGCGCTGGCGATCGCCGCCAAAATGGGTCGGCTCGCTTTCGCCAAAGCATTGCTGGGCGTCCAGAGGCCCGCCGACGCCGACCAACTCGACCGCGCCAATGTCGTGGGCTCGACGCCGCTCATCCAGGCGGCGCAAGCGAACCGCACGGCGGTCGCTGAAATGCTTGTCGAGGCGGGCGCCAAAGCGGACGCCGTCAACCGACAGGGCGAAACGGCGTTGAGCGTCGCCGCGTTCAACGGCAATGCCGAGCTCGCCCGGATGCTCATCGCGCGCAAGGCCGCCCCCGACACGATCGACGCGACGGGAAAGGGCGTCGTCGTCTACGCCGCGGCGCGCGGCGCGGCGCGCATCGTGGAGATGCTGCTGGATGCTGGCGTCGATCCGAACAAGCGCTATCGCGCCGATCTGACGGCGCTGATGTGGGCCGCGGGCCACCCCGACAACGTGGCCGAAGCGGACGGGTTGCGAACCGTCGAGCTTCTGCTTTCGCGCGGCGCGAAAATCGACCTCGTCGACGATCGCGGCCGCTCCGCCCTGATGATCGCCGCAAGCTTGGACCACGGCGCGATCGCGCAGGCCCTGCTGGCCGCGGGCGCCGATCGCGCGCTGCGCGACAAAGCGGGCAAGAGCGCCAGCGATCTGGCGGGCGGCGCGGAAGCGAGAGCGATCGTCGCCGCGCCCTGAGGCGGCGCTCGCGCGGCCGAAACGAGCCTTACATGCCCGCCAGCACCCGCGCCATCTGTTTGACGTCGTCGTCGCTGAACGTCCTCAGGAGGTCGCGCATCCAGGTGTTGTTGGCGCGCGCGCCATCGCGAAAATCAAGCATGGTCTTGGCGAGATAATCGAGGCTCTGGCCGGCGAGGCGCGGCTGCGTGCCGGCGCCGAGAAAGCCGCCTTGATGGCATTCGGGACATTGCGCGGATTTGGCCATCGACTCAAAATGCCTGGCGTCTTCCGCGCTGGCGCGCGGCTGCTGCAAGTTGGGCCAGGGCTTGGCGGTGAAATAGGCGGCCAAAGCGAACATGTCGTCGCGCGACATGTTTTCGACGATCGGCGCCATCGGCTCGTTCTTGCGCGCGCCCTTCTTCATGTCGCGCAGTTCGACATAGATATAGCCCTCGTTCTGCCCGAAAAGGACGGGAATCGATTTGTCAATAGGAACGCCTTTCTCG
>JBEKSH010000510.1:0-4178 GCA_049517235.1 Roseiarcus sp.
CTGGAAAAAGCAGCACGGCGAAGGTGCAGAAATCGATCCGAGCCAGGGCGACGAGGTCGTCCTGGCTCAGGGCCCTGTCCGGCTCTTTGGTCGCGGGAAGAGTCGGATCCATCTACGCCTCCTCGGTGAGGCGGCTAAGGCGCATAGCGATGAGCTTCAGATTCTCCTTGTCGGGCATCGCGAAATCGGCGGACTCGCCCGAAATCGCGCTCTGAGCGTTCGCGGCCTCCTGATCGATCCTCATCACAAGAATGGTCGCCTTGTGATCGCCTTTCATCGAGTCGTTGACCATCTGATTGGCGATAACGTCCGCCTTGGTCATCATGACGGGCTTGCCGCCCTTCGTGACCGTGACGGGCTGGCGAAGCTGCCGGAGAATTTTCGTACTCAGATTGCAGCTGCCCTTGGGCCTCCCCTTCGGATTGCCCGACTTGCCGGGCTTGAACCTTGTGTCGCGGCCCGGCTGCTTACCGGTCACCGCCTCGTCGGGCGCCGGTCCCTCATCTGTCTCTTCCATTTTCCTATCTCCTCTTATCTCGCGCCCACTGGGCGACCGGATCCGCCTACGCAAGGGCGCAAAGCGCCCGCACGAAGGCCCGTTGTCAGATCAAAGTTTCAGGATGGCGAAGCCGTGGTTGCCCTGGGCGAACCGATGTTTTCAGAAGGTCGCCCCAGGCGAACCGATGTTTTCAGAAGGTCGCCCTGGGCGAACCGATGTTTTCAGAAGGTCGCCCCAGGCGAACCGATGTTTTCAGAAGGTTTTCAGAAGGTCGCCCCAGGCGAACCGATGTTTTCAGAAGGTCGCCCTAGGCGAACCGGTGTTGTCGCAGCGTCCGGGCGATGCCCTGCGCGTCGACGGTAGAACTATTACTTACTGACGAGCGACGATCAACAAGAAAAATTGGCAGTGGTATAAAATCTGTACCGTAGTTATTCGCGCTATCCACATAGCTGGATAAGCTATTAAAACAAATTTTCATCCGAGTTTCACCTGAGTTTATAGGGCCTTTCGAGGGTTGGTTCATTCGCGCTCTTAAAAGCGATCATGGTGGCGCAGGTCTCGGTCTACTTGAACTCGAAGCGTTTCGGCCGTCCTTGCCGCATATTCCTGTGCGACTTCTCGACCGGGAGGGCCAGAAGCAGAAATGCGGACGCGCCTCAAGAGCGCCTCCGTGTTCTCGGTCAGCATCGGAAATTCATCAGGCGGCAGCCGCTCTATGCTCGAAGCGACTCGACTCGCGACAGTCTCCTGCCTCACGGCGCTCAATTGGGAGCATTCCGTCAGGAGCATGTCTGAGAGGCGGCCGATCACGCGACCCAGGCACGGGCGCTAAGGGCGGCAAGCCCTTCAAGATGACAAAGGGAGACTACATAACGTAGTTTTTTAAACAATTCGAATAGCGAGATAGGCTATTAAGATCATGTTTTTCTCAGATCCGCAAAGGAGTCCATGGGCTCTGCTTCTTGGCGCTCATCGGCTTGATCAAGCCGGCTCGGGGCTCGTTCGATCTCAACTTTAAGCAGTTCGAGGGTCGCGGCCGCATATTCCGCCGCGATTTCCCGGCGGGGAAGCCCGACAGCCGAAAGGCGGGCGTGCCTCAAGAGCCCCTCCTTGTTCTCCGCCAGCATGGGAAATTCGTCGGGATCTAGCTGGTCTATGCTCGAAGCAATGCGGCGTGCGGCAGCCTCCTGTCTTGCATCATTCGAATGGGCGCATTCGGTAAGGATCACGTCTGAGAGGCGGCCGATCACGCGGCTCAGGCCTCGCGGAAAATAGCCGGCCTCAAAGCCAAGCGCATCGATGAAGACCAAGATCCGTTCGGCAAGGTGGGGATCAAGTACGGGGTCCCAAGACCATTCGATTGCGACGAGGCGCGCGATCATGGGCTTGCCGGAAAGCTTCTGAAGGACACGCCAAAAAAGTTCGGTCAGGTATTCTTTTGGAGTATCGCGCGGCTTATAAGGGCGGGCCACCCCGGCCAGGGCCGTGCGCGCGATTTCGGTGCAAATCTGATTCACCCCGCCGCGAAAGTGAGACTTGATCGTAGTGGGAACGACGCCGAGCGCTTTGGCCAGCGTCAGTATCTTGACAGTTCCGGTCGTTTCGAGCAGTCGAGACGCCCTCGTAATGATTTTTGCTTTCGTCAGCCCTGCCCGTTCTCCGGCAGGTCGCTTTTTACGCTCTATTCGCTTGAGTTTGATGGCCATGCTATTGATATCCTTGGCGGTTCATGGCGAGAGGCGCCATTCAATGCGCTGGGTTATACAATCAAATAGATAAATAAGCTATTATAGCTGTCACAGGCACGCCCCAATGGGCGCCAAACGGTCCTTGCTTCGACCTGTAGAAGGCAAAGCGCAGCGGTTATCCGCGCAGCGCATTTGCCCTGCTGCTTCAATATTATCTCCTGATCGCCCCCTGATCGCTTCCTGTTCCGAAATTGGCGCGGACAAGCCTGAAAGGCCGAAAACCCAGGAAAACCGAGAGGCGCCATCGCCGAACTTGCGCCCGATTCCGCAAAACCCCCTGTATTTTCCCCTGTTAGCAGGGATGCACGAGTATGCAGACCGGTTTGCGCGGCCTGCGTCCGCCACCAGCCAGTCCGCGAGAGCGGCGGTGGTTTCCTGGTCGTGGAAATCCCTCGATATCATAGTCGGTTAGCGGCCCGCGCCGCGGTCTGCGGCGGCGATAGTCCGGTCTCTGGCGCGGCGAACCGCCGATACTGGCCATCAGTCTCTGGCCGCAAAATTCCGTTTCCCGGATAGGCTGATCGCGCGTCGGGGAAGCTTGCCTCCGAGACGTCGCGAAGGCGGCGCGGGCTGGGCGAGACGGATCGCTGTGGAGGCTCGCAATCCGATCAGGTCGGGGCCTTGAGCCCGAGCGCCCGCCATTGCCGCGGCCACGCCATCGGAAGATCGATGAGGCGCTTGACGCCGAAACCGCGCGGCAGGCGTCCTTCGATCGCCGCTTTGACGATGGGTGGCGCGACGAAGGCAAGCGACAGCGTCATGCGGATCGAGCGCTCCGTCTTGCCCTCTCGGGCGGCGAGCGATTCGACGGTCTGACAGGGATCTCTTGTGAGCTCATCCAACCAGCGATGGGCGTCGCGCAAAGCTTCGACGAGGACGATGCGCGCTCTGACCCGCATCGGACGGACGGCGGAGGATGGCTCGCCGTCGCCCTGCACGATCTCGCGGCGCCGGGTGGGCGATGGCGGCGTCCATGGAACCGTCAGGAAACGATCCTGGCTCTCGGCGGCGACGGTGTCCGTCAGCGCGATTTCGATCGCCGTCCTGCGGATCGTGACGCGTTCGATGGCGGCGAGAAGTTCCACGTCGAGTTCAGGGGCGCCACGACGAGAGCTGACCATCGCGCCGTCCGACCTTGCGATGGGGCCAGCGCCGGCGAGCGTGATCGAGCGGGCTGGGGCGGGCGTCACGCTTCGAACCGCCTCCATCACCCGCTTCTCGATCTCCGCCGCCGGCACGCGAGTGACCGAACCCGCATCCTGCTTGCGTCCTTTCAGCAAAGCCCGCGAGACATAATAGCGCCATCGCCGGCCGTCCTTGGCCGCATGGCTCGGGCCCATCCGATGGCCGCGATCGTCATAGAGCTTCCCCGCAAGGAACGAATGCGCGTCCTGATTTGGAGGCTTTCTCCTCTGCGTTTGTTCGGCGAGTCGGCATCGGACGCGATCCCACGTCTCGGGATCGACGATCGCCGCATGAAGGCCGTCATGGACCTGTCCCTTATGGCGAAGCCGTCCTGCGTAGATCGGGTTCGACAGGATGTGGTAGATATGTCCCCGGCTGATCAGCCCTCCTCCCATCTTCCTGCCCGTCCCGACGGTTCGAACGGGCAAACGGACGTTCTCCGCATCAAGGACGATCTTTAATCGCACCACGCTGCCGGCCTCCAGATAGCGCCGAAAGAGATCGCGCACGAAGCCGGCTTGGTCTTCCACGACATGCAGCGCGCGATTTTCCACGCGGTAGCCGAAAGGGACCGCCCCGCCCATCCAGATGCCCTTCCTTTTCGATGCGGCGACCTTGTCGCGAATGCGCTCGCCGGTGATCTCCCGCTCGAACTGGGCGAACGACAGCAGCATGTTGAGCGTGAGGCGCCCCATGCTGGTCGTCGTGTTGAAGGATTGGGTCACCGATATGAAGGAGACGTC
>JBEKSH010000511.1:0-3478 GCA_049517235.1 Roseiarcus sp.
GTAATTGACGGCGCGGCCTTCGCGCGCCTGACCTTGGCCGGCGGTCCGTCGCAAAGCGCGATGCGCGGCGGATTTGTCGGACCGCCTGTCGATGCTCGTCGGTTCTTGACTGGCATTCCCAAGAAAGGCGCCGCTTCCAGCTGAAATCCGCGAGTGTTGGGCGTTGCAGGCGAGCCTGGGCCCTCGCCGCCTGTTGTCGGCGGGCGTCGCGACGCGCCGCCGTCCCGGCTTTCGTCAATACCTTGTTCCGCCCTGCGACGCGCGTTGGCCAGGACAAGAAGAACCCTGCGACCACTGCGGCTAGCCGGCCGTCCGCGTCGCCGATGCTGCGACCCGTTCGAAAGAGCTACGGGCGAGCGCGATCAGCACGCCCGCCCGCCAACGGTCAAGATCGCTGTCGGCCTGCGGGATCATTTTTCCTTTCTCTTGCCGCCCTTCCCGCCGCCCTTTCCGCCCTTCCCGCCCCCGCCGAACTTCCCGCCGAGCTTCGCCCCGAGAATTCCGATTGCGAGGCCGCCGAGCACTCCCAGAACGGCTGGGGCCGCGTTGTTGGACGGAGCCGCCTGGTAGGGGTGGTAAACGCGCCGCACCGGAGCATAGACCGGTGGCCCGACAACCGGCCGCGTAGCAAGGAACTGCTGAAAAGCGCCTTCGCTTTCGATCCGCAGCGCCGCAAGCTGCAGCGGGCCGAGCTCGCCGGTCGGCGCCACATCGTGACGTTTCTGCCATTCGGCAATCGCCGCGCGCGCCATGGGCCCGAGGTCGCCGTCGATCGGGCCGCTATAGAGGCCAAGCGCGCTCAGCCGCTGCTGGAGCTCCATTCGACCGGGCGGACCGATGTCGAGCGCCTGTTCTGTCTCAACAGTTCCAACTTCCGCTTTGAGCGCCTCGGGCGAGACCGGCGGCAGCGGCGGCCCAAAGGCGCTCGGCGCGCCTGGCCCTTGCCCCGGCCCTGGCCCTGGCCCGGGTTGCGGCCCGCTGTTCAGGCTCGCAATGCGATTCCTCGCCATCTGGGCGTAAAGTCCATTTGGATAGGCCTCGAGGTAAGCCTGATAGTCGGCCGCTGAATTGGAGCGCTCCGCGGAGTCCCAAAACTTGCTCTCCTGCGCGGCCTTGTCGGGATTCGCGACTGCCGCGGGCCCCCCCGAGGCTGGCGGAGCGCCGGGAGCTGGCCCGCCATTCGGCGGCTGGGCGGCCGCGTCGCTTTCCGCCTTGAGCGCCTCCAGCTGAAGCGGCCCGAGCAAGCCGGTCGGCGCAAGTTCGTGCTGCTTCTGCCAGGTCCCTATCGCTGTGCGGAAGCTCGGGCCGAGATTGCCGTCGATGGGGCCAGAATAAAGCCCCAGCGCCTGCAGCCGCTGTTGCAGCTCGATGCGATCGTCGGGCGCCAGATTGAGCGACTGCTCCGTCGCCATCGTGCCGACTTCCGCCTTGAGGGCGGCGGGCGACGGCGCGGGCTGGCCCGCGGGCGGCGGCGCAGGCTGGTTTGGGGCCGGCGGCGCAGGCGGCGCGGCCTCCGGCTGAGCGCTCATCGCCGCGATGCGGTTCCTCGCCAGCGGCGCATACAGGCCATTCGGAAACGCGTCGAGATAAGCCTTGTAATCGGCGACCGAATTCGATCGCTGGGCCGAATCCCAAAACATGTTCTCCTGAGCCGCCTTTTCCGATGCGGCGGACGCATTTGGCGGCTGGGCGACCGGAGCGTTTTGCGCCAGGGCGGCGGGCGGCGCGGAATCCGCGGCGATCCGATAAGTGTGCTGGCCCTCGACCGCGTCGCCGGGCGCCGCGATCGTCATGAAATCGGCGGGGCTCGCGCCCAAATTCGAGGTCGGCCCGTAATTGTGATCGCCAATCGCCGGCGGGACGGGCGGACCGGCGTCGGCCAGCGCCGCGAGAGGCGCATTCGCCGCCAGACTTACCGAAAGCGCGATGGAGACGGACCGAATCGAACAAGTCTGAAGGGTCGAACGGCGAATTTTCTTCATCGCGGGCTCCTGACTCAAAACGCAAACACGGCCGCCTCTGTGGAAAACACTAATCGTGCGATACTCTGGATGGCAAGATCATTTTGCTTTCCGTTTGGCTTCAAATAACGTTGCGCTCGATCAGCGGGCGGCCCGCGGCAATGCGCTCATAAGCGAAATCGCTGAGGTCCAGCGTCGCAAAGCGCCCCTGCGCGATCAGTTCGGCCAGGCCGCGCCCGACCGCCGGCGACTGCTGCATGCCATGGCCGGAAAAGCCGGCCGCGAGATAGGCGTTGTCGAGGCGCGGCGCGCGGCCGATGATGGCGTTGTGATCGAAAATGTTCAGGTCGTAATGGCCAGCCCAGGCGCGCCCGACGCGCAAAGCTTCGAAGCCGGGAACGCGATGGGCGAGCGCCGGCCAGATGATCTCGTCGAACTGCGGCCATTCGACATCGAAATCGTCGCTGTCCGGGTCCTCGGCTTCCGGCGGCGAGACGCCGCATAAATAGGCGTCGCCTTCGGAGCGGAAATAGACGCCGCTCGTGTCGATCGTCAGCGGGCAACGCGCGATGCGCTCATGCGCGTGAAACAGAAAGACGCAGCGCTTGCGCGAACGCACGGGAATATCGAGGCCCATCTGCGCCGCCAGCCGCGCCGCGCCCGAGGCGCCCGCCGTATTGACAAAGGCGCCGCAGGCGACGCGCTCGCCGCTCGCGAGCCGGACCGCCGAAATGCGCCGCCCCTGGCGCTCGATGGCGACGATCTCGCCCTCGCGATAGGCGACGCCAAGCGAGCGCGCCTTGCGCCGAAACGCCTGCATCAGCGTATAGCCGTCGAACCAACCCTCGCCCGTCCGTCCGAAGCCGCCCGCCGCGACGCCTTCGAGATTGAGAAACGGAAAGCGCTCCTTGAGACCGTCGGGATCGAGCAGCAGGACGTCGGCGCCCTCGGCGATCTGCGTCTGATGATTTTGCGCGAGCGCCGCCGCGCGGGCCTCGCTGGCCAAATAGAGATAGCCGTTCTCGATGAACGACAGATCGGGCGCCTCGCCGTCGACCACGAGAGTCTCGCGCGCCTTGCGCAGGAAAGAGACGCCGTAGAGCCCGACGCGAATGTTGATCGGGCTCGAAAACTGCTGGCGGACGGAACTCAGCGAGAGCGAACTGGCGGCTCTGCGGTAGGTCATATCCTTGTCGATGACGAGGATGCGTCCGGAAAAACTCGGCTGCGCGGCCAGATGATAGGCGACGGAGGAGCCCATCACGGCGCCGCCGCTGATCACAACATCATAAGATTCGACCATCGCCGCTTTGGCCTCCCGCCCCTCGACAAAGCCATGCGCTTTTGCTTTTCATGCTGGAGCCTTGTCAAGCAAGGCCGCTTATTGAGCAGAGGACGGGCGGATATGACGCGATTGGCCGGCAAGTGCGCTGTGGTGACGGGCGCCGCCAACGGCATCGGACTGGCTTGCGCGCGGCGCCTGGCGGCGGACGGCGCCGCGCTGGTGCTCGCCGATA
>JBEKSH010000512.1:0-5325 GCA_049517235.1 Roseiarcus sp.
CTGACCTCCTCGCCGACCTGCCGCATTTCGGCGGCCATCTGCCGGCCATGGCTCGCCATCCAGACATTATGCCAGGTCAACATCACGACCGCGAGCGCCAGGATCGAGCCGTTGAACAGCTCCTGGCCCATGCCGGCCAGCGCGTTGGCGATCGCCTGGGCAAAGACGGCGACCAGCACGGCCCCGGCGACGCCCCCCGCGACGCCCGCCGCGATGCACAGCCCGGCGCCGCCGATCCCGCGCGTGACCGCCAGAATGATCCCAACGATTATGCCGGCCTCAATGACTTCCCGAAACACGATGATCAATGCGCCGAGCATTTCACGAGCCTCTCAACAATGCGTTTTCCTGCAATGCTATCAGACCAGACGAGCTTTCCGGGCCCGATTCAATTTTGATCTTGAACGTCCGCGATTTCGCCCGCGTTGAGCAAGATCAACGATGGCTTTGGCCCCCCGACGGCCGCTCAGGCGGCGACTATTGAACGACAAGGAAGCCTTCGGTCGTATCCTCGTGATAATCGTCGAAGAAGCGATAACGGCCAGGCGCCAAAGCGCGTATTTGCACGTTGATCCTGCCCCCGCCGGCGACGACTTTTTCAACGCGCAGCGTCTTGCTCTCGAATTCGGCGGGAGTCGAATCCTGATTGGTCACTTCGACGACGACCGGCTTATTCGCCGGCGCGGTCAGCTCGGCGGGAACGAAGCGATGATCCTTGAGCGCGACATGCACGATCGTCGCCTCCTGCGCATGGGCGAGCGGCGCGCCGCAAAGGGCGAGCGCAGCGGCGCCCATGATGATGGTCGTTGTCGCGGTCCATCGACATTTCATGGTGCTTTCCTCATCCAGTTTAGGCCGCGCCGGCCAGTCAAAATTCGAATTCGAGTTTGAGATTGGTGTGGTAGCGCTCGAAATTGGTCAGATCGAGATTGTGGCTCTCGCCGGCGGCGGCGCCGGCGACCTCGGTCGAAAACGCCGCGGCGAGCATGACTTTGTTATTGAACTGGATGTGCAACGTCGGCCCGACGTAAAGCGCGCTTCCGGCGAAGGACTGCAACGCCAGTCCATCGTAGGCGCGGTAATATTCGACCTCCGCGCCGACCGTCGCCTTTGGCGTGACGCGATAGGCGAGCGCCGCCGTGGCGCCGATTTCCGAAGAGCGTCCCCAATCCTCGCCCTGCGGTTTGCCGATCTCAGGCGCATAAATCAGATTGGCGGCGGCGAACAGATGATTGGGAATGAGTTCGGTGTCGGCGGCAATCCGGAATGTGTTGCTGAAATCCACGGTCGGCAGGCCGCTCTCACCGTCAATACGTTGCCATTCCGGCTCGGCGATGAGGGTGAGGCCGATCGGCGAGCCCGGTCCGCGGCCGATGACGAGATAGCGGAACTCAGCCGACAGACCGCTGAAGTTGACGCCGCTCAGATCGCCGAGCCCCTCGACGTTGTTGATGTCATGCGCCATGCCATGCGCGCTAAGCTCGTAGCCCAGATATTGCGTGGGCACGCTCTCATATTCGATTTCCTGCTCGATCGCGCTATAGCTTCCGCCGCGTTTGGCGAAGGCGCCGGTGTTCTCCAACTCGATCGATTGTTCGCCCTGTTCGCCGATATCCGAACCTTCGGTGAAGCCGAACAGATATTTCGACTCAAGCTCATGGAACGGGTCGGGCGGCGGGGCGGCGATCGGCTCGGGAGCGCTCGGGTCCGCAACTTCGGCCGCAACGGCGATCGCGCCCGTCAAACTGAAAATGCCGGCGGCGCAGGCTATTCCATAGACGCGGCGCGCAGGACGCCGCGAAGCGAGGCCGTGCATATCAACTCCGTCAGCTCGCGGATTCAAGGTCCGCAGTTGATGGCGTTGTCTAACGCCGCCGCCCAGCTATCGCAAGAACTATTTTATATATTGTAATGATTACAAACTGCCGATTCACCGCTTAGACGATGATGACGGATACACCATGCTCTTTCGAACGAAAGCGCATCGCGCGATCGCCGCGTTGCGTTTCGCCGTTCCGTCGAAGCGGCGCTTCAGCGAACTTTATAGATCCGATAGGGCGAGCCCTCGATCGGCTCGGGGGCCAGCCAGTCGGGCGTTTGACCGCTGAGCAGCGCCGCGGCGAGACTATTGGCGCTGGCGGCGGCGTAAAGCGCCAGTTCCGGCATCGCGGGGCAGAACACGAGATAGCCGGCGCCGCTGTCCGTGACGATTTTCCGCGCGGCGCCGGGTTCGGCCATCATCGCGTCGACCAGTTCGCGGTTGCCATGGTTGTTGCGGTGATAGGGCGCGGCGAGCACGGCGTGGCGGGTGTCGGCCAGAATGTCCGAGCCCATGTCGATGGGCGCCATCAGCATCGAGGTCGGCAGCGCGCCAAGCGCGCCGACCGTCGCCGGGGCGCGGCAGATGATGCGGCCCTCGACAGCGTTCGACTGGGCTTGGGCCGGCGTGACGATCGCCCAGAACAGCGAGCAGAACGGCAGGCCCAGCGCGAACGGGGCGAGCACGGCCGGAGCGCTCGGGCGCCTGGCGGCCCAGTCGATCCCGCGCGCGACGATCCAGGCGCCGCCGAAGACCGCCACAGCCGACGCCGAGGACAGCGCACGCACCTGCCACATCGACGTGACGAGGCCGACGGCGATAAACGCGCTGACGACCAGCCAATGGACCCGCGCCGCTCCCTTTTCGCTCCATGCCGCCACGAGCGCGGCGGCAAAGCCGAGGACCGCCGCGAGGGCGAGCGTGACGAATTTCATCGGATGGGCGGCGACAACGCTGAAGAGCGGGCGCGCCTCCTCGACATTTTCCAGCCAGAGCTTGCGCAGCAGCGGGTCCACCGCCGCCTGCGGATCGTGCAGGCAGGTGGGATAGGCGAGCGCCATGGCGCCCAGAACCAGGGCGCCGCCGCAGGCGCAGCCCGCCAGGCGCAGCGGCGCGCTTGGCAGACGGGGCGACAGCGCCGCAAGAACGCAGAAAACGGCGGCGCCCAGGAAAATCGCGAAGAGATGGGCGATCGAAAACGCGTCGCAAACGCCCGCGAAATAGCGGGAAGGCCCGATTGTCGCGACGAACAACATCAGCGAGCAGATCGCCAGCGAAACAGCAAAGCCGAGGAGAGCGCCGCGAAAGCGCTCGCCCTGCGCGACGAACGCCAGGGCGAACGCCGCGATCTCGACCAGGATATAGGTCAGGTTCTCGATATTGATCGACAGCGACAGCGCGGCCAGCGTCGCCGCGCCCGCCGCCGGCCAGAATTTGCGCGCTTCGATCGCGCTTACCGTCGCCCACAGGATCAGCACGACAAGCAGAATCTGCGCGGAATGATGGTGGATGCGGCCCGGCTGGAATTGCACGAGGACGCCGCCCGACAGCGCGGCGATCAACACGGCGGGCAGCATCGCAACAGGACCGGCGAGCTTTCGCGCGAGGGCCGCGACGGCGCCGAACAGGGCCAAATGCAACGCCAGCGGAAAGACGATGCGGGTCAGCCGCTCCGCCACCTCGACGGACAGGAAAACCGAGAACAACCGGATCAGCAGCGCCAGCGGCACATCCACGACGCGGGTCCAGTGCATCGGCACGCCGCCGGGCGGATCGAGCCGGTATTGATGCAGATCGAACCAGGCCTGGCCGGCCAGCCAGTCGCGCACCTCCACCAGCCGCATCGCATCGTCGGTATTGGCGAAAGCGCCGGTCCGCCAGACATCAAGCGCGCTCGGCCAGGAAATCGCCAGCGTGAACAGGAGGCCGATCGCGCTCAGCAACGGCACGGAGCGCAGCGGCGAACCGGCGCCGCGCGTGTCGGAAAGCGAAGGCGCGGGGCGGGAGATTGCGATGGACATGCGGCGATTCCCAAGGGGCGAAAGCGCGCGCGGCGGGCCGATGGCGACAAACGCGCGCGCTTTTTCACGAACGCTCAACCTTTCCCAGCCAATGATTGAAATCGCGTTAGCCGAAGGACCGCGAAATCCAGTCTCGGGGTGCGAATGTCGAATATTGAGCGCGCCGCGCCAGCCGCCAACCGGAGCGCGTCGTCGGACGCCTCCCGCGCCGCCCCGGCCCCGTTCGGCCCGGCGCCCCATGGTTCGGAAGCCCTGGCCCGGTCGCTGCGCGCCGCCGCGCGGCACATGCGCGGCGCGCTCGACGGGTTTGAGGCCGCCAGGGAGCCCGCGGCGCTGCGCGTCGCGGTGGTGCTGCCCTGCCACAACGAGGCGGCTTCGATCGGGCGGGTGGTGCGCGAATTTTCCGCCGCGCTGCCCGGCGCGCGGCTGATCGTTTACGACAACGCCTCCACCGACGCGACGGCGGAGATCGCCGCGCAGGCCGGCGCCGAGGTGCGTTTCGAGCCCAAGCCCGGCAAGGGCAATGTCGTGCGCCGGATGTTCGCCGATATCGACGCGGACATCTATCTGATGGCCGACGGCGACGGCACTTACGACGCGGCCGCCGCGCCGCGCCTTGTCGCCTGCGTCGAAAACGACAATGTCGACATGGCGATCGGCGCGCGCGCGATGGTCACGCAGGACGCCCACCGGCGCGGCCACGCGATCGGCAACCATCTGTTCAACCGGCTTTATCACGCGCTGTTCGGGCCCGGATTCGACGACATCTTTTCCGGCTACCGCGCCTTTTCGCGCCGCTTCGTCAAGAGCTTCCCCGCCTTGTCGTCCGGCTTCGAGATCGAGACGGAGCTTTCGGTGCACGCCAGCCAGCTCAAGCTGCCGACCGCCGAGATCATCCTGCCCTACGGCAAGCGCGAAGAGGGCTCGTCGTCCAAGCTGCGCACGGTGCGCGACGGGCTGCGGATCCTGTCGACCTTCGCGCTGCTGCTCAAGGAGACGCGGCCGGCGCTGTTCTTCGGTTCGATCGCCGGCGCGGCGATGGCGCTGGCGATCGTGCTGGCGATCCCGATCTTTGCAACCTTCATAAAGACGGGCCTCGTGCCGCGCATCCCGACAGTCGTGCTCTGCACCGGGCTGACGCTGTTCGCCGCGCTGATCGGCGCATGCGGCCTCATTCTCGACAGCCTCGCCAGATCGCGCGTCGAGCAGAAGCGCATCCTCTACCTGACGATCGCGCCGCCGCGCGCCTGACGGGCGGGCGCCGGCGGCGAGCGGAAATTTCGATTTCAAGATTTTTCCTTGTTTTTCCAAATTTCTATTTGGCGGCTTTTTGAGCAGCGAGGAATATCAACGGCTTGCGCGAGACGGAAATCCGCGTTTGCAGGGCTTTTGAAAATCTCCATTTTGGTGGAAGCGGCGGATATCCGGGGCTCAGCGTCGAAAGAGTTTGGCAGACGGCGTTTTCGAAGTTTCCTCACCCCGATC
>JBEKSH010000513.1:0-3457 GCA_049517235.1 Roseiarcus sp.
CCCGCGCCTCGCCGCCGGTTTCGCTGGCGTCGCCTCCCGAACGCCTGGACGATGTCCGCAAGGCGTTGGCGCTCCGCGTCCGATTCGACATATGCTGGCCCCGATCTCGCGCTATCGAGGCGAACCCGGCGCGACGGGTCCTCGAGGCGTCATGCGACGGAGGCCATGTGACCAAGCGTTCGCCCCTCAGCCTGCATATTCCCGAGCCTTGGCGCCGTCCGGGCGAAAAGCCCGATTTCGGCTTTTTGCGCACCAGCGCGCCGGGCCAGGCGCGCCGGCCGCCGATCGATGCGCCCGCCGCCGAAATCCGCGATCTTGCCGACAGCCTCATTCGCGTTCTGGACGAGAGCGGCCGGGCGGTCGGTCCATGGGACCCGACGCTCGATCCCGATCGCCTCCGTCTCGGGCTTCGCTTCATGATGCTGACGCGTGCCTATGACGAGCGGATGCTGCGCTCCCAGCGTCAGGGCAAGACGTCGTTCTACATCAAGAGCACGGGCGAGGAGGCGGTCGCCGTCGCGCAGGCCATGGCGCTGGCGAAGGACGACATGCTGTTTCCCACTTATCGGCAGCAGGGCCTGCTGATCGCGCGCGATTGGCCGATCTATGAGATGGCCTGCCAGGTCTACGCCAACGCGGCCGACCGCCTGAAAGGGCGTCAACTGCCGGTGATGTATTCGGCGCGGGAAGCCGGATTCTTCACCATTTCCGGCAATCTGGCGACGCAGTTCGTTCAGGCGGTGGGCTGGGCGATGGCCTCGGCCTATAAGGGCGATACGCGCATCGCGGCGGGCTGGATCGGCGACGGATCGACGTCGGAGGGCGACTTCCACTACGCGCTGACGTTCGCGGCCGTCTATCGCGCGCCGGTCATTCTCAACATCGTCAACAATCAATGGGCGATCTCCAGCTTCAGCGGAATCGCCGGCGGCGAGACGGCCACCTTCGCTTCGCGGGCGATCGGCTACGGGCTGCCGGGATTGCGGGTCGACGGCAACGACTTCCTGGCGGTGACCGCGGCGACGCTTTGGGCCGCCGAGCGGGTGCGAAGCAATCTCGGGCCGACCCTGATCGAGCTCGTCACCTATCGCGTCGGGCCTCACTCGACCAGCGACGATCCGAGCAAATACCGGCCGGCCGACGAGGCCGCCTTCTGGCCGCTCGGCGATCCGATCGAGCGGCTCAAGCAACATTTGATCGGCATCGGCCAATGGTCGCAGGAGCGTCACGTCCAGCTGTCGGCGGAAGCCGAAGACACCGTCCTTAGCGCGGTCAAGCAGGCGGAGGCGGTCGGCGTTCTCGGGGCCGGTCGCCGCCCCACCCCGAGCACGATGTTCGATGACGTTTACAAGGTCACGCCGCGGCATCTGCTTCGCCAGCGTCAACAATCGGGGGTCTGACCATGCCGCGGATGAATTTGGCGCAGGCGCTCAATTCGGCGATGGACGTCATGCTTGGCCGCGACCCCGATGTTCTGATCATGGGCGAAGACGTCGGCTATTTCGGCGGCGTGTTCCGCTGCACGGACGGGCTCCAGCGCAAATACGGCGCGCGTCGGGTCCTGGATACGCCGCTGTGCGAAGGCGGCATTGTCGGCGCGGCCCTCGGCATGGGCGTCTATGGGCTCCGCCCGATCGTCGAGATCCAGTTCGCCGACTACGCCTATCCCGCTTTCGACCAACTGGCTTCGGAAGCCGCGCGCCTGCGTTATCGCTCGGCGGGCGAGTTCTGGGCGCCGTTGACAGTGCGAACGCCCTATGGCGGGGGAATCTTCGGCGGGCAGACGCACAGCCAAAGTCCCGAAGCCCTGTTCACCCATGTCTGCGGCCTGAAGACCGTCATTCCGTCCAATCCTTATGACGCGAAGGGTCTGCTCATCGCCGCCATCGAGGACGACGATCCGATCATCTTTCTCGAACCCAAGCGTCTCTATGCCGGGCCGTTCGACGGTCGCCCCGACCGCGTCGCCGCTTCATGGGCCGGCCATTCCTCGAGCGAGGTTCCAGACGGCCATTACGCCGTTCCGCTTGGCAAGGCCGCGATCGTATCGGAGGGCCGCGACGTCACGGTGCTCGCTTATGGCACGATGATTCACGTCGCGCTGGCCGCCGCCGCGGAGACCGGCGTCGACGCCGAGGTGATTGATTTGCGCACGCTGGTGCCGGTCGATCTCGATACGATCGCCGCCTCGGTCAACAAGACCGGCCGTTGCGTCGTGGTCCATGAAGCGACCCTGACGGGGGGCTACGGCGCGGAACTCGCCGCCCTCGTGCAGGAGCACTGCTTCTACGCGTTGGAAGCGCCTATCACGCGCGTCGCCGGATGGGACACGCCATACCCTTATGCGTTCGAGTGGGAATATTTTCCCGGCCCCAAACGCGTCGGCGAAGCGCTGCTCAGGACGATGGACGCGCGCGCATGAAATACGCCTTCAAGACGCCGGACCTCGGCGAAGGGACGACCCAGGCGGAGATCGTCGAATGGCGCGTCAAGGTCGGCGATTTCGTTCGCGAGGATCAGCTGATCGCCAATCTGATGACCGACAAGGCGACGGTGGAGGTTTGCTCGCCCGTGCATGGAACGATCGTCGCCTTGCGCGGCGCGCCGGGCGAGATCATGGCGGTCGGCTCCGAACTTGTCGTCTTCGACGTCGCCGGAGGCGCGGCTGACGAGAGGACGTTCGGCGAGGCTTCGCCCGCGGCCGCCCCTGTTGCGCCGACGCGCGCGCAAGCGCCCGTCTCGCAGGCTCTCGATGCGCCGCCGCCTGTTGGCGCGGCGGAAGGCGCGGCCTTCGCGGCGACAGCGCCGGGCGGCAAGCCCTGGGCCTCTCCCGCCGTGCGCCGAAGGGCCGCCGAACTCGGCGTCAAGCTGGCGCTCGTGCCGGGCACGGGTCCGGGCGGGCGGGTGTTGCGGGAGGACCTCGCCGCCTTCGCCGCCGCCGGAGCGGCCGGTCGCGGCGCGGGCCGGCCGGTTCCCGACGACGGCGTCGAGGAGATCAAGATCATCGGCCTGCGCCGAAAGATCGCCGAGCGCATGCAGGACGCCAAGCGCCGCATCCCGCATATCGCCTATATCGAAGAGCTTGACGTGACGGCGCTGGAGGATTTGCGCCAGCATCTCAATGCGCAGGGCGGGGCGGCGCGCCCCAAGCTCACCCTGCTGCCCTTCCTGATGCGCGCGATCGTCAGGTCCGCCGCGAAATTTCCGCAAGTCAACGCGCATTTCGACGACGCGGCGGGCGTCGTGCGGCGCTACCGGGCCGTTCACATCGGCGTCGCGACGCAAACGCCGGCGGGCCTCGTGGTGCCGGTGGCGCGCCATGTCGAGGCGCTGGATCTCTGGCAATGCGCGCGGGAGATCGCGCGGCTAGCCGGGGCGGCCCGGGAGGGCAAGGCGACGCGCGAGGAACTGACGGGCTCGACGATCACCGTGTCGAGTCTTGGCGCTCTCGGCGGCG
>JBEKSH010000514.1:0-3457 GCA_049517235.1 Roseiarcus sp.
CTTCCTCTCGCGCTCCGCTCCGCCGAGCAAACAATGGGGGAATCTGCTTCCGCTTGATCGAGTCGCAGGCCGTGAAGATGAAAGGCGATGAGCTTCCAGTCTTCGTTGCACGGCAGATGCAAGCCGTCACGCTCCGCGTGACATCTTCCCCCGCAAGGGGGGGAAGAGGCGCCAAGCTTACGGCGGCCCGTAGACTTCGCCGAGCGTCTTGCGTCCGCCGGCGATCTTGTCGCGCAGCGCGGCGAGCGCATCGCCCTCGAAGCGCCAGGAGCCGGCGCCGAGCCGCGCGCGCGGCATCGCTTTGGCGCCCGCGGCGAAGGCGCCGGCGAGGTCTTCCGGCACGCTGTCCTTCAAGGTGAGATAGCTGAGTTCGCCCGCCGTTCCGTCGCCGCCCTTTTTGAGCGACAGGATCGCCGGATAGGTGGTGACGCCTTCGAACAATTGCAGATCGCCGAAATCGACGACGCTTTCGATCGCCACGCCATCGGTGAGAAAGACCCTGAGCTTTTCGCCGGAACCGGTGCGGAAGAACGTCGACGAGGAAATGAAGCCGAGCCTGCCGCCGTCCTTCAACAGGCGCACGCCCTTTTCGAAGAAAGAGGCGTAGAGATCGGCGCGGTCGGCGGCCACGACGTAATGTTCCGCCAGATACGGCTTGACCGCCTTGATGAATTCCATCCGGACATAAGGCGGATTGCCGATCACGATGTCGAACCCGCCTTTCTCGAATACGGCCGCAAAGGCCACGTTCCAGTCGAAGGGGCGTTGCGTGTAGGCCGCGTCGCTGACGAGGCTGTCGCCGATGTGAATCGTGTTCTCCAGGTTCTGCAGCTTGTGGTCGCGGCGCGCCGTCTTGAGCCAAAGCGACAGACGGGTGATCTCCACCGATTCCGCGTTGAGGTCGACGCCGAACAGATTTTTCGTGACGATCTCGTCGAACACGTCGAAATCGATTGTCTCGCCAAGCTCGGCGAGACGGCCGACGACCGGCCGGTATTCGTCGGCGAGCCGGTTGAACGCGGCGACCAGAAAGGCGCCGGAACCGCAGGCGGGATCGACGATCGTCAGGCTCCGCAAGGCGCCAAGGTAGTCCCGCCAGAACGCCTTTTCCGCCTCGGGCCGGCTGGCGGCGGCGTCCATTTCATGGGCGGCCCACAGCGCGGCGAACTTTTCTTTCAACGTGCGTCCGATGGTCTGCTCGACGACGAAGCGCGTCACCATGTCGGGCGTGTAGACGACGCCTTCGCGCTTGCGTTTCGAGACCTCAGGCGGGGCCTCGCCGCGACCCTCGGCCTTCAGCCTTTCGATGTCGGTGACGGATTGCTCGAAGATATGGCCGAGCACCGTCACCGGCACTTCGCGCCGGTAGTCCCAATTGCCGAGATCGGCGATGTCCTTGGCGAGGCCGTCGGGCAACAACAGGCTGTCGACGACGGGATCGCTGGCGAACAGGCCCCCGTTATACGGCGGGATCGACATGTCGTATGCGCCGCGATCGACCAGGCGGAACAGCCCGATGAAATTCTTCCAGACCGGCAGCGGATTGAATTCGTTTTGCGCCTTCAACGCCCTTTCGAGCAGGCGATCCGGCAACAGGTCGGTGCGTTCGGCGAAGGCGATGAAAAGAATCCTGTCGAGAATCTTCTGGGCGACCTCGATGGCCGGCAATGACGCCAGCTTCGGCCCGTCCGCGGAATCGACGAGAAAACTCATCAGTCGGTCGCGCAGGCCTTTGAAATCCTGATAGAGCTTTCCCGTGACGTCGGCATAGGCGTTGTCGGTGTCGCGCAGCAGCTTGTCGGTTGAATCGCCGAGCAGGCGATCGGCGGACAGGAGGAGCCAAAGCCGCTGATGTTCGGCGGGCTCGTCGAGCCTGGATAGATCGAAGGATTCATAGGCCTCGCGGCCTCGTCCAAAGGCGTAAAGCCTGATCTCGATGCAGTTGGAGACGAGCACCCATTTCGAGCCCGGCGCGTCGATCGCGTAATCCCAGGCCTGTTGAACGGGGCTTCGCCCGCGGCCGGGCATGATCCGGTCGAGGTCTTCGGCTTCCGGCCCCTTCAGTTCGAACGGCGCTACGAGGCCGTTGCTTCCGCCTTGTTCGACAAATCGCCCGAGGGCGACATCCACGGCGCCGCGCCGGATCGGGTATTCGAAGGCGAGCGAATAGGGCCGCTCCGGGTCGATGGTGGAATAGCCGAGCAACTTTCCCAGCACCTGTTCGATGAAAACCGGCCTGACGGCGGTTTCCTTCTGTTTCGAGAACTTGGGGCTTCTGGCCTTACGCGCGTAGTCGGCCGCTGCCGCGGCTTGTTCGGGCGTCGGCGCAAAGGCGGCAAGCCCGCGCGCCTCCTCCACCACTTTGTAGTTGAACAGCGGAACACGCAGCGTGCGCGCCAGAGCGCCGGGCGTGCGACGCCCGCGCCCGCCCGCTGGCGGCAATTCAATCCCGGCGGCCGCAAAAAGCTCCATCAATCGACGCTATCGCAGCGGCGCGATTCGGTCGACCCGCCCTGACCCGATTGCAGGGGAAAGCCCGGACGTCCCGATTGTCCAAAAAGCCCAGAGGTTGGCGCTGCCCTCAGCGCCAGCGATCCATTGGTTGCTCGAAGGCGATTATGCGCGAGAGGACTTATCGTGGAGTCGGCCGAACGTCGTTGCGAGCGGCAGCGAAGCAATTCAGACGAGGGCTATCAGAGCCTAAGTCTGGATTGCTTCTCAAGGCGAATGCAAAGCATTCGTCCGGGCTACGCTCCCTCGCAATGACGGCTGACCGTTTCGACGAGGAGTCATCCTGCTCTAACGCGCCCCGACGGAACCGCCGAGCGTGTTGGCCATGTCGCGCGCGGCGAACGCCGTCATCACGATCGCCGCGCCCGAGGTCAGCAGGCTGAAGCCGGCGAGCAGGCCCAGCGTCCAGGCGGCGCTGATCGGCCAGCTGTAGATGATGACCGCGACCAGGATCAGGTCGCAGACGCCGCTCGCCAGCATGAAGCCCCAGGCGTTTTCGATCACTCTGCGATAGGCGATCGAGGCGACGATCTGGAAGACGCCCTCGGCGATGAAAAACCCGGTCAGCGCGAGGGTGAGCGAATAGACGCCTTCGATCGGCTTCCAGATCAGGAAAACGCCGAGGGCGACGGAGAGCGCCGCCGTGACGAGACTCCACAGAAAGGCCGGAATGTCGTCGGCCGAGAATATGGCGATGAACCCGGCGATGCCGCCGATCAGGAACAGCCAGCCGATAAAGATGTCGACGGCGATGGTCGCCACCAGCGGCATGCCGATGGCGAGGATTCCGAGAACGATCAGCGCGCCGCCCTGGAACATCAGCATGCGCCAATGCGCGCTCAACGCCTGCTTGATGCCGCGGTGCATCTCGCCCAGACCTGAAATACTGGAGGCCATCGGATTTCCCCTCTCCGATCAACGTCGAAAGCGCGTTACGTCGACAATG
>JBEKSH010000515.1:0-3453 GCA_049517235.1 Roseiarcus sp.
ATCTTGAAGCGCGAGATGTCGACGGTGGCGTCCATGTGCAGGAAGATTGCCGCGTCGCGGAAAATCTTCTCGACGCCGAAATCGAGCATGACGCCGTTGCCGCCGTGAAGCTCAAGGGCATGCTGCGCGACTTTGAGGATTTCCTCCGAGGCGAACACCTTCGCCATGTTGCAGAGCGTGTCGGCGTCCGGCGCGTTGTCGTCGACCGCGCGTGATGCGCGCGCGAGCAGCGCACGCACCGCCTCGATGCGCGTCGCCATGTCGGCGAGCCGCAGCGCCACCGCCTGATGCTTGATCAGGATGCGGCCGCCCTGCACGTAGTTCTGCACATAGTCGGCGGTGACCTCGAAGGCGCGCACGCCGACGCCGAGATTCTTCGCCGCCTGGATGATTTTTCCCGGCCGGAAATAGACGCCGGCCTTGCCGAGCGCGTCGCCCTCGACCAAGAGATGATCCGCCGGCACGCGCATGTCCTCGAACACCAGTTCGCCGTTGTTCATGAAACGGCAGCCGACGGTCTCGTTGCAGCGCGCGATCGTCAGCCCCGGCGTGTCGCGCGGCACCAAAAAGCTCGAAGTGCCCTGCAGCATGCCGACCTGTGGATTGGTATTGGCGTAGACCACGAACAGGCCGGCGTCGTAGCCATTCGAGATGAATTGTTTTCGCCCGTTGATCACCCATTCGCCATTGTTCTTCACCGCGCGCGTCTGCATCGCGGCTTCCGGCACGTTGTAGGGCAGCCACCGGTCGGATGCGCCGCGCGGCTCGGTCAAGCAATGCGCGAGCAGGAATTGCGGATCATCCATGAGCCGCTTGAACCACTTCTGCTGCAGGTGGCGCGGCGCCAGATTGCGCAACAGCACCGAAACCTTCCAGTTCTGCACCAGCTTGTCGGCGAGACCGGAATCGCCGCGGGCGATTTCTTCGGCGATCAGCGCGAAAGTTTGCACTTCGCTTGCCCGATCGAGCTCGATGCCGCCGAATTCCTCCGGCACGCCGAGCGTGCGGACGCCCACCTTTTCGGCGGCTTCGAGGATTTCCGGCGGCAGGCGGTCCTGCGGCGTCATCAGCCATTCGCGCTGCCAATTGCCGCGGATGAAAGGAAGCACCACGTCGTCGACGAAATCGCGGCAACTCTGCCGCATCAGGCGCTGGTCTTCGGAAACATCGGGCGGCATGTCACGCCGCCTTGCGGCTCTTCAGGAAATCGCCCATGCGATCGAGCGCCTTGAGGATATTCTCGCTCGAATTCGCATAGGAGACCCGCATGTAGCCTTCGCCGAGCACGCCGAAATCGGGGCCGCCGATCAGCGCGACGCCGGCGTCTTCAAGGAGCGCAGCGGCGAGCGGCTTCGCCTTCCAGCCGGTGCGCTTGATGTTAGGGAAGGCGTAGAAGGCGCCCTTGGGCGTCGCGCAGGAGGTGCCCGGCAGCCGGTTGAGGCCCTCCACCACGAGCCTCCGCCGCTTGTCGAACTCGGCGACCATTTTCGCCACCTCGTCCTGCGGGCCGGTGAGCGCGGCAAGGCCGGCATATTGCGCTGAGGCATTGACGCAGGAATACAGATTGACCGCGAGTTTCCGCGCGTAGTCGTAAAGTTTGCCCGGCCAGACCGCATAGCCGAGCCGCCAGCCGGTCATGGCGTAGGTTTTCGACCAACCATTGAGCAGGATCAGCCGGTCGCGGATCGATGGGTACGACAACAGGCACACATGCGTCTCGCCGTCGTAGACCATGTGGTCGTAGATCTCGTCGGACATCACGGCGACGTCCGGATAGCGCTCCAGCCCGGCAACCAGCTTGTCGACTTCGGCTTTCGGCGTCACGCCGCCGGTCGGATTGGCGGGCGAGTTGACGATGATGAGACGCGTCTGCGGGGTGATGAGGTTGAGCGTTTCTTCGGCGGAAAACGCGAAATTGTTCTCTTCGCGGATCGGCACGGGGATAGGCCGCGCGCCGGTATATTCGATCATCGAGCGATAGATCGGAAAGCCGGGGTCGGGATAGAGAATTTCGGCGCCGGGCTCGCCGAACATCACGATCGCCATATACATCGTCACCTTGCCGCCCGGCACGATCAGCACGCGGTCGGGCGAGATTTCGACGCCATAGCGGCGGCGCAGATCCGCGGCGACCGCCTCGCGCAGCGGCAGAATGCCGGTCGCCGCGGTATAGCCGTGCTGCCCGTCGCGCAGAGCCTTGACCGCCGCCTCGACGATATGGGCGGGAGTCGAGAAATCGGGCTGGCCTATGCCCAGATTGATGATGTCGCGCCCCTGGCGCTGCAATTCGGCGGCCTTGGCGAGCACCGCGAAGGCGTTCTCCTCGCCGATGCGCGAGAAGGCGGGATTGACGTGCAGCATGGGGCGTTTCCTCGTGTCGTTGGCGCTTTGTGACGCGAAGAGGCGCCAAGATCAAGCGGGGCGCCCGATGCCCGTCCAAGCGCCGCCGCGCCCAGGTCCCGACTGCGTTCGAGGTCAGCTTTCCTCGACCGCCCTCGCCGCCGCGTCCAACGCCGCCGTGATCACCCGAATGTGCTCTTCGCCGAGGGCGCGTCCCTTCAGACGGCTGCGAAGCGCGAGGCCGAGGTTCTCCATGGCGCGCAGAACCGACGTCGGCGGCCCGCGACGCGAGGCGTTGGCGCCGTCGACCCGCGCGAAAATCGCGTCGACCACCGTGCGGTTGGCTTCCAGAAAGGCGCGGCCTTCGTCGGACAGCGTATAGAGCCGGCGCCCGCCATGCTCGTCGGCGACCGAGGCGTGGCCGACTTCCTCGAGCAGCGTCAGGGTCGGATAAACCACGCCGGGGCTTGGGCTGTAGCCGCCGCCGACCCGTTCCTCCAAGGCCTTGATGATCTCATAGCCGTAGCGCGGCTTTTCCGCGAGAAGCGCCATGATCACCAGCCGCAGATCGCCGTGTTCGAAAACACGCTCGCCGTCGCGCTCGCGAAAGCCGCCGCCGCGACGATGGCGCTCGTGGCGGTCGCGCCAGGCGCGGCCAAACTCTTCCCTCGCGGCGCGAAACGGCTCGCTTCCGTCCGAATGCGAATGCCTGAAAAACATTTCTTTCTCCTGAGTTGGAAGACATATTACGATATGTCGCGACTTAAGATATATCGTGACAGCTCTTCGTCAAGGGCAAAGTGAGATTTTTGGCGAACCGGCCTGTCCGCGCGTCCCCGCCGCCAGGAGAGGCTTCTTTCGGGCGGCGGCGCGCCTGACCGGCCGGCGATAGCGCTTCAACAAGGCGTCAAGGCGGGACTGGTCGCCAACCGCGCGCGCCTGGAAGCCGGACGGTCGCCAACAGCGTCGGCGCGCGATCGCCAAAGCTACCATTAATTTCCTTTCCACGCCCGGATCGCCGCCGCGGTTTCTGCTAAGCTTCCGATTGTCGAATCCCTATCGCCTCACGAAAGCTCCCATGAACTACGTCGACAGCATTCTTGAGCCCAACGA
>JBEKSH010000516.1:0-4614 GCA_049517235.1 Roseiarcus sp.
TCCCGTGCACGGGAACAGCGCGGCGACGCAACTTTCTATTTTCGGAGTCGATCACGCCGATCGGCGCGTCGAAGAAACGCACCTGCCACTGGCCGGCTTCTGTCTCTTCGACGGCGACCGCCTCGCCCACCAGGGCGCTGCAAATGTGGATGAGATCGCCTCGCCATTTGATCTCGCCGTTGGAGCGGACCTTGCGGACCGCCGCCTCGGGCGGATAGTCGGGCTCGGGAAGGCGACGCGGCATGGCGCGGCTCGACGGCTTGTAGACGCTCGCCGGCGGTTTCTGACCCAGCGCCTCATGCGGCCGCTCCTGGTTATAGTCGCGGGCGAAGGCCGCGAAGCGGCGGGCCTGGGCGGCGCGGTTCGGCTCGGGCGGCCGCATCGCTTCCAGCAAAGTGAGATGGAAGCGCTCGTGCCGGCCATTCTGCTGGGGATGGCCGGGATCGATCCGCTCATGTCTGACGCCCAGCTTGATCCACCAGGCCGACAGCGCCGTCAGCCCGCTCACCCCCGTCGAAGCGAACGGCGCGCCGTTGTCCGAGCGGATCACGTCGGGCAGACCATAATCTTGAAAAGCTTGCTCGAACAGCGGCTTGGCCTCATCCTGCGCGGTGCTGCCGGTCGCCGCCAGGCTGATCAGATAGCGGCTGAACCCGTCGGTCATCGTCAGAGGCTCGGCGCGCGCGCCATCGCCCAGCCGCACCCAGCCCTTGTGATCGACATTCCAGACGTGGTTGGCGTATCGCGGCGCCGTCAGTTCGCCCATTCGCGGCGGCGCCCGCCGCCGAACACGCCGGCCGCAAACCAGCCCCGCCCGCTTCAATATCTCGCCCGCCGTCGAGGCCGCCGGCCAATCCGCCTCCGGCTGACCCGCCGCAAGCTTCGCCACGATCTTGCGCGGACCCCAGCTCGGACGCTCACGGCGCAGGCCCACAATCGCCTCGACAAGATGCTCGGCCGTCGCACGGCCGTGCGCGAGCGGAGCGCGCCGGCGCTCCATCAATCCCGCCGCCCCGTCCGAACAATAGCGAGCCAGCCACTTGTAGCCCGTCTTCCGGCTGATCTCGTAGCGCTCGCAAAGCTCCGTCATCGTCCACAACCCCGACAGATGATCGCTGATCAAACCCATCCGCCCGTCCATCGCACAGTTCTCTCGCCAAGCCATCGGCTGGTCCTCCCAGCCAACACAGAACTGTCACCCATCTATCCGGTCCATTCCGTCACCTATCTATCCGGGCTGGACAGCGTCCATTCCGTCACCTATCTATCCGGGCTGGACAGCGGGACCCCTTCTCCCGCGGGCGGGAGAAGGTGGCGCACAGCGCCGGATGAGGGCCTCGAAGCTGGGCGCCGCGGTTTTCAGTGAAGACCGTCGCGCCGATAGGCCCTCATCCGACCTCGCTTCGCGAGGCCATCCTCTCCCGCCTCGCGGGAGAACGGACTGAACGTATTCTCAAGCCCCGTCCCTCCTCCGCGCCTCGATCACCACGAACGCCTGGGCGATCGGGTGCTCGTCGGTGATCGTCAGGTGGATGAAAGCTTCGCACCCCTGCGGCGTGATCGCCGCCAGCCGCGCCGCCGCCCCGCCGGTCAGGCGCATTGTCGGCTGGCCGGAGGGCAGATTGACCACGCCCATGTCGCGCCAGAACACGCCATGGCGCAGGCCGGTGCCCAGCGCCTTGGCGCAGGCTTCCTTCGCCGCGAAGCGTTTGGCGTAAGAGGCGGCGCGGCCCGCCCGGCGCTCCGAGCGCTTGCGCTCGATTTCGGTGAAGCATCGCGCGACGAAGCGCTCGCCGAAGCGATCGAGCGTCTCCTCGATGCGGCCGATGTCGCAAAGGTCGGCGCCGATCCCGACGATCATCGCCGCTCAGCCCGCATGGGCGCGCCCTTCGTCCATCGCCATGCGCATCGCGCGCACGCTGGTCGCCAGGCCGACGAAAATGGCTTCGCCGATCAGGAAATGCCCGATGTTCAATTCGACGATCTGCGGCAGCGCCGCGATGATGCGCGCGCTGTCGAAGTCGAGGCCGTGGCCGGCGTGGCATTCGAGGCCCAGCGACGCCGCCCGCGCCGCGGCGGCGTGCAGGCGCCCGAATTCGCGATCGGCGCGGTCGCGTTCGCCCTGCGCCAGCGCGTCGCACCAGGCGCCGGTGTGCAGTTCGACGACCGGCGCGCGAAGGGAGGCCGCGGCCTCCAGCGCCTCGCGCGACGGCTCGATGAACAGCGAGACGCGGACGCCGGCGCGGGTCAGCTCGGTCACATAGGGCTTCAGATGGTCGTGGCCGCCCGCCACGTCGAGGCCGCCCTCCGTGGTTCGCTCGGTGCGCTTTTCCGGCACCAGGCAGCAGGCGTGCGGCTTGATGCGCAACGCGATGTCGAGCATCTGGTCGGTCGCCGCCATTTCAAAATTCAGCGGCTTGGAAATTTCGCGCTTCAGCCGCGCCATGTCGTCGTCGCGAATATGCCGGCGGTCCTCGCGCAAATGCGCGGTGATCCCGTCGGCCCCCGCCTCGATGGCGATCAGCGCGGCGCGCACGGGATCGGGCAGCGCCCCGCCGCGCGCGTTGCGCACCGTCGCGACGTGATCGATGTTGACGCCGAGTCGAAGGGAAGCCACGCGAAGAGTCCTTTCATGTCATGTTCGGAGCGATTCGATCGCCGCGCCCGTTCAGGCCGCTCCGACGCTCGCGCGGCTGCCCGGCTTGACCGCCGGCAGCGCGGCAAGGGCGGGCGGCAGCGCGTCGGGTGCATAGGCCGGAATATCGAGGGTGGCGAGGGCGACCCGCCGCACGCCGATATCCGCCTTGCCGCCCGAGCGGTCGACAAGGCAGGCGGCGCCGACGACGACGCCGGGATGCTCGCCGATGGCGGCCAGACATTCGCGCGACGACAGGCCCGTGGTGATGATGTCTTCGACCAGCAGCACGCGCGCGCCCGGCTCTATCGCAAAGCCCCGCCGCAATTTGAAGACGCCCGCCTCGCGTTCGACGAAAATCGCCTTGGCGCCGAGCCAGCGCGCCGTTTCATAGCCCGGCACGATGCCGCCGAGCGCCGGCGAGACCACGACGTCGATCTCGCCGAACGCCTCGCGCGCCTTGCAGGCCAGCGCGCGGCACAGGCGCTCCGTGCGCGCCGGATCCTGAAAGACGAACATCTTTTGCAGGAAGACAGGGGAATGCAGCCCCGACGACAGAACGAAGTGGCCCTCCAGGAGGGCGCCCGCTTCGCGGAATTCGTCGAGGACTTCGGACTCGGTCAGGATTCCAGATTCGGCCATGCGCCTTCATAGCAGCCGGCAGCTTGGCGCCAAAGCCCCGGCGTTGCGCATCGGCGCGTCTTCGCGCAGGATTTTGATAGCCAACAACGCCGGAGCCGCCCTCATGCGCGAATTCGCAACCCTTCGTTTGGGCGCAAAGCCGGACACGACTGCGCCCGATGGAACGCTCGTGCGCCTGCTGCCCACGCTGGCGGGCGGCAGTCTCGCGCATTTCGAACTGCCCGCCGGCGCCGTTTCGCACGCGGTTGCGCACAGAACCGTCGAGGAAATCTGGTACTTTCTGAGCGGCCGCGGCCAGGTGTGGCGCCGGTTCGGCGCGGACGAAAGCCTCGTCGAAGTCAAAGCTGGCGTTTCGCTGACCATTCGGCTGGGAACGGCCTTCCAATTCAGGGCGACCGGCGAAGCGCCCTTGACCTTCCTCGCCGTCACCATGCCGCCATGGCCGGGCGCTGAGGAGGCCGAACGCGTCGAGGGCCGCTGGACCGCGACGGTCGCAGCGCCGTAGCGGCTCGCGGCTCCCGCTGGGGAAAACACCGCCGCAAGAAAGCGACGGTTCAGCACGGCTTCGGCGCCTCTTCGCTCGAATTTTCTTCGAAATTGCCAAAAAGAAAGTCCCGGGCGCGCCGGGATGAACTGCGCCGTCGATTTGACTGCCCCCCGCGAGACAAGCGGCAGTTGCGCCATTTCTTTCAACTATATTGCTCGCATATTGATCTTTAGACAATTGCATTCCGTATTACGGGTTCGACTTCGTTAACCGTCCCGCAACCCGATTGTCGTATTGCGCAGACGACAGGGATCGGCGATGGCTTGGAAAGTCGGCAGCATTGTCGTCGCGGCGCTTGCGCTTTTTGCGCGGTGCGGATGGGCGAGCGACAGCGCGCCGGCAAGCCGCGACGCGCTGCTGCTGGAATATCGACATCCCGGTGCGATTCCGTCCTCCGACGACAATCCGTATTCCGCGGAAAAGGCCGACCTCGGACGCCGGCTGTTTTTCGACCCGCTGTTCTCGAATTCGCGCACAATCGCCTGCGCCAGTTGCCACGATCCCAGCCGCGCCTGGGCGGATGGACGCGCGCGCGCGCATGGCGAGGCCGCGCAAGACATGCCGTTTCGCACGCCGACGCTGCTCAACGTGGCCTGGATGCCGCGCCTTGGCTGGGACGGCAAGTTCCGCGATCTTGAATCGGTCGCCTTCGCGCCCATCACCGCGGCCGCCAACATGAATCTGAGGGAAGACGCGCTGATCGCGCGGCTCGCCGCCATCCCCAGCTATGTCGGGACCTTCGCCGGCGCCTTTCCGGACGGCGCGATCTCGCGGCGAAACATCGAGCTCG
>JBEKSH010000517.1:0-3446 GCA_049517235.1 Roseiarcus sp.
TCGTCTTGGCGCGCCAGCGCTCGACGTAAGTGTCCCATAGCTTCGCCTTACGGGACCCCACCAGCGCCCCCAGGCCGCGGTCGGCTTCGACGGAGGCGTCAATCCTTTCGGGCGCAAGATCCTCGAAAAGCGCCTCCAGCGCGCCTTGCATGGCGCCATAGGTCTGCATCTGATGGGCTTTGAGATCGGCGAAACTGCGCTCCACCGTCGTCTTCGCGTCGAGATAGTTGCGCGTCGGCGGCCCCAGCATGATCGCGAGCGCTTCCTCCGGCGCGGCGGTGAATTTCAGAGGATTGTTTTCAAGCGCTCGGATCATCGTGCGGCTCGAACTTCGCATCAGGCTCTTGGTCTCGGAGCGAGACGATAGCATCTGGGCGAGATTTTGCGCCATCAGTCTCAGCACCGCGCCGATATCGTCGGCGACGGCGGCCGGATCGCGGCCCGCGATGGCGCGCTCGGGGACGCCTGCGGCGCGGGCGATGCAGGCCAGAACGTCGGCCTGCGCGGGTTGTGTGTCCCCGAGGGACGCTGGCGGCTGAGGCGGCGCGGGCGAATCCTCGTGCGGCGGAGTTTCGCTCGGCCACGCCTCTACGGTGGGCGCGGCGCCCGGGGCTTGAGGCGGCCTTGGTCCGGCGAACGCGGGCGCCGGACGCGGCGGGGAAGGCCGACGCGGCGTCGGCGCGATCGGCTCGGCCGGTTCGACGATCGGCGGCGCAGGGACTTTGCCGCGCAGCCAATCGTCCTGCGATCCAAACGCGGGCGAGCGCGATTCGGCGGCGGCCGCCGGGGCCGACGGCGGGAAGACCTCGGCTGGCGCGAGGCCCGAGGCGAAGTCGAGAAAGTCGGGCGCCGCCTGGCGCGCCCGCTCCGGCATGTAGTCGCGCCGGTCGTCCGGCGCCGCCACCTCGCCTGACGCGCCCCAGAGATCGCCGGCGCTCTCGGCGCCGGGCGCCTGGGAATAAAGCGTGGCGGGCGCCTCCTGGCCCTCGATCTCCACCGCGACGATGTATTGACCGATCGACAGCCGGTCGCCGCTGCGCAACAAATGCGGCGCGTCGAGCCGGAACTGCGCGCCGTTGACGAACGTGCCGTTGGTCGAAACGTCGTGCAGCCAATAGCCGCCGTCGCGAAAACGAATCTCGCAATGCTTGCTGGACACGTGTCGGCTGGGATCAGGCAAGGTCCAGTCGAGATGCTGGTCGCGCCCGATGTCGAGGCCTCGGCCTTCGACTTGCACCCGGACTGGACCGCCATCAGGCAATCGATCCATGTTCTCGATTGTCAGACGAAGCAGCATTATTGGCTCAATGGCGAAATTGCCTGATGTCGCCCACATTATCATGCGCTTTGGCGGGCGCCGCAAGCAGAGGATCGACGGAGCGCCGTCAACCGTCGCCGTAAAGGCGGGCGGGACGCCCGCTTGGCTGACGCTGTCCGTTCACGCGCGTTCCGCGCTGTCGATGATTTGCCGCAGCTGCGCGACGTGGCGGGCGAAGGCCGCTCTGCCGGCGGGCGTCTGAATGACGGTCGTCTGGGGGCGTCTTGCGACAAACGTCTTTTCGACGGCGACATAACCGGCTTTCGACAGGGTTTCGATATGGGCGCCCAGATTGCCGTCGGTCGCGCCGGTCAGGCTTTTCAGGCGCGCGAACTCCAGCCCGGTCCAGGCCGGCATCGCGTTGAGCGCCGCCATGATCTTCAACCGCAGCGGCTGATGAATGATCTCATCGAAAGGCTCCGCCATTCAGGCGCGCCTCATCCACAGGCCGGCGAGCGCCAGCCCGCCGCCATTGACAAAGGCCATCCACAGATCGAACCAACCGCCAACGAAGAAATACCCAACCAGCGCCAAGGCGGCGACGGCCGCGCCGATGACCACGAAGCCGCGCGCCGCCCAAAGGCCTACGATCGCAAAGGGCAGCATGAAATAGATCGGCCAGAAAGCGCTCAACTGGCGGGGGCTGAAATCGCCGAGCGTGAGCGCGCACAAAAGGCCAAAGCCGAACAACAGCGCGAAGGCCGAAATCAGGCGCCAATCGAGGTTTCTTCGGGAATCGCCTCGATTGAACGCGCCGATCGCCGCGCTGCCCGCCACGCCCGCCGCGTAAACGATCGTCCACGCATCAACCGACTGACGCGGCGCGGCGAAGGTCGCGACATAGCCGATGAACACCAATGTCCCCCACAGCACCAGGCTGAGGCTTGCGCGCCGGTAGAAGATCGATTGACGCACTTTGCGGCTTATCGCTTCGATCTCGTCGAGCGCGGACGCCGCCTCCCTGCTGTCAATATTCATCGATGTGAGGCTCCAATCTCCGGCTCGCCGCGCCCTTTTGCCCAGACGGCCTCGGCATCCTCAATGATTCTGAATTTCAATTGGCGACGGCGTCGGCGACAATCGCCGAGAGCGCCGGTTTGCTGCTGACGATGGCCATGTGATTTATTCCGGGGATGAGGCGCAGCGTCACCTTGGATTCGAATCCCTTGATCGCATCGGAGTATTTGCCCGAATCCATGAGTTCGTCGTCCGCGCCGTCGAAAACGGCGATCGGCGCCGACGCGTTGGCCAGGTCGCGGCGATAGTCGTTGGTCGCGTAGTTTCGCATCAACCGGTAGGAATAGATCGACGTGAGAATCGATTGCAGATTGGGCGCCGTCGCGAAAGCCAGGACCGGCAGGGACGAACAGCAATCAACGCCGATTCGCCGCAAAATCGAAAGAGCGAGAATGCGGGGAATGTCGGGTCTCGCCCAGCCGCCGGAGTCGGCGCGCGAAGACGGCGCGTCATACCCAAGATACGGCGCGAGCAAGACGAAGCGCGCGAACTGGCCTTGCAAGGCGGACCCGGCGACATGCAGGACGAATCCTCCGCCGGACGAATGACCGATCAGCAGAAGGCGCGCATCCGGATCGCTCTTGCGGATGAACGCGACGAAATCGGCGAGATCGTCATCGAGTTGTCCGATATAGGCGATGTCGCCGCGGGTCCCCGAATGGCCGTGGCCGCGCATGTCCAGCGCGTAGGTCGCGATCCCGCGTTCGGCGAGCGCTTTGGCCAACGCATGCATGCTCGCGCTGGAAGCCGACGAACCGTGCGCCAGAATGGCGATGCGCTCTGAACCCGCGCGCCCGTCGCCGAACGCTTGCGCGGGATAGAACCGGTAGGCCAGATCCGTGCCGTCGCGCGCCTGCAGGCGCGACACGTCCGGCATGCCGAACAGGTCGACTGCGGACGCCGTGTCATGGATCGACGCGAGCATCGGCGGCCGCGACAGCGGGGCCGCGAGCGCCAGCGCCAACGCGAGCGCCGCCATTCCAATGAGACAGAGCGCCCAGAAGGCGAGCGCGCCCGCCAAGTGGAGGAGACCGTTGATTGTCATGATTTACGCCTCGGCGCTTCGCCAGCCATTCTTCAGAGAACTCTGTATTGCAGAGTTAGCACGCCG
>JBEKSH010000518.1:0-3444 GCA_049517235.1 Roseiarcus sp.
GTCAGGCCCTTGCGGTCGGAGGCGATCCAGTCGGCGTTCGCCACGCGCACGCCCGACGTCGTGCCGTTCCATGTGAACACGACGTCGCGGTCGAAGTTGACTTTTGTGAGATCGGGCAGCTCGCCATAGGGCGCCTTCAGCGCGCGCGCATCGCTGAGCTTCAACTCCTTGGCGACGTCGGAAACCCAGCCTTCGCCGAAACTCTCCCACGCCAGCACGTCAACGCCGCGCGCGCCCAGCATCGACCACAGCGCCATTTCGACGGCGCCGGTATCCGAGCCGGGAGTGATCGCGATGCGATAATCGGCGGGGACGCGCAAAACCTCACGCGTCAGGTCGATCGCGAGCTTGAGCTTGGCCTTGCCGATTTTGGCGCGATGCGAGCGCCCGAGCGCCGCATCGTTGAGAGCCTGGGGGGTCCAGCCGGGCCGTTTGGCGCAGGGGCCGGAAGAGAAGCGCGGATTGTGCGGCCGCGCCGCCGGAGCATTCGTCGTCATGAGCCATCCTTTCAGATGGGCGCCTCTCGTTGGGGAGAGGTGTCCCGCTGCGGGCGATACGCGGTCGCGCCGGATTGGTCAAGCGGAAATTTTTTCAGCCGCGACGAATCATCTTGTTCAAACGCCGCTGATCTTATTCAGTGCGAAACTTCCTTTGCGGTCGGCCGTTACCCTCATGCGCAGCGCGCTTCATCGGAGTAATGCAGATGAGTTTGGCGAGCGAAGCTTCCCTGGACCGCGGTCCCGCGGCGCCGGCTGGCCGCAAAGTCATCTACCGTCACACTCTGCTGGTCCGTGTCACGCATTGGGTCAACGCGATCTGTCTGGCGGTTCTCTTGATCAGCGGCTTGCAGATATTCAACGCCCATCCTGCGCTCTACTGGGGCAATCGTAGCGAGTTTGACAAACCGCTTCTGGCGATGACCGCGCAGGAAGACAGCGGCGGGTCGGTCACGAAGGGCGTCACGACGGTCCTCGGAAGATCCTTTACGACAACCGGGATTCTCGGCGCCTCGCGCGACGCGAGCGGCGAACTCACGGAGCGCGGCTTTCCCAGCTGGATCACAATTCCCTCCTATCAGGATCTTGCGACCGGCCGGCGCTGGCATTTCTTTTTCGCCTGGCTGCTCGTGCTGAATGGCGCGGTTTATGTCGCCAACCTGTTTGTACGGCGCCATTTGAAGGATTTCCTGCCGTCAGGTCGGGAATTGCGTTCCATTCCAGAGTCGTTCTGGGAGCATATGCGGCTGCGCTTTCCCAAAGGCGACGAGGCGTTGCGCTATAACGTGCTTCAGAAGCTCGCGTATCTCTCTGTCATCGTCGCGCTGCCGATCCTGGTGTTAGCCGGCCTGACGATGTCGCCCGGCGTCGACGCTGCGTTCCCCTGGCTGGTCGGCCTGTTTGACGGCCGCCAGTCGGCGCGCACGATCCATTTCATCCTGGCCTTCTATCTCGTCGGGTTTGTCGTCGTTCATATCGTCATGGTGCTGATCTCGGGTTTCCTCAACAACATGGTTTCGATGATCACCGGCCGATACGCCATCGAGGAGGATCGCCATGAAGCGTGAAGCCGTTCTCAGCCGCCGGCAAATGCTGACGCGCGTCGCCTTGGGCGGCGCGGCTTTGGGCTTGGCCGGATGCGACCGCCTGTCGAACGCGCGCGAGAGCCGGTCCGTTCTCGACGCCGCGGAAATCCTCACGCGCAAAGTGCAACGGGCGTTGCTCGCGCCGCGTGACGCTCTTGCGCCGGAATATGGCCCCGCGGATATTTCGCCGGGCTTCAAGCCCAATGGCTCCGTCGATCCCGACGATCCCGACTACGTGCAGGCGCGCGACGAGCATTTCGTCAATTGGAAGCTCGACGTCGCCGGCCTCGTCGACAGGCCGATGCAGCTGTCGCTCGCCGATCTCAGAGAAATGCCGACGCGCACGCAGATCACCCGCCACGATTGCGTCGAAGGCTGGAGTTGCATCGGCAAGTGGAAGGGGGCGCAGCTCGGGCCAATCCTCTCGATGGCGGCTTTGCAGCCCGCGGCGCGCTACATCGCCTTTATCTGCGCCGACACGCTGGAGCAGACGCTCGACGGAACGGGCCAATATTATGAGACGATCGATCTCGTCGACGCTTATCATCCGCAGACGATACTGGCCTATGAAATGAACGACGAACCTTTGCCGGTCGCTCATGGCGCGCCGCTGCGCCTGCGCGTCGAGCGCCAGCTCGGCTACAAGATGGCCAAATATGTGATGCGCATCGAGGCGATCGAGTCTTTCGACAAGTTGGGGCGCGGTCGCGGCGGCTTCTGGGAAGATCGAGGCTACGAATGGTATGCAGGCATTTGAAGCCAGGTTTCGGCGGGCGATCGCCAATCCGGCATATTGCCGCCGTCGGCGGACGATCCGGGGTTCACGCGACAGGCGCGAGGCGCCGCTTCGCCTTGTCGGCGGCTGTGCGCGCCGATGCCGTGACATTGAACATCTCAAGCCCGTCAAGCTCTTCATCGGTCACGGGCGTCAACGCCTGATCCATATATTTCCGCGCTTTTGGATCGCGTTTGATGGCGCGACGAACCGCGGCCATGCGCCAGACGATGCGGCCGATAGCGAAATGTTTGGCGACCGCGCCGAACAAATATCTGGGATAGAATGTCAAAGGACTTTCGATAGGCAGGCCCGGCCGCCTATCCCGTCGCACCTTGCGCCGCAAATAGCCGCCTTCCAGCGGATGGATCTTTTCGATCGTGACACAGCCGTAAAACCACAAGAGCAGAAACATCATTTTGCCTGGGCTGATGCCCGTCGCCACAGCGCGGCGCATGACGGTTTCCATATGTTCGGGCGTGTAATAGGTCTTCCAGGCCAGACGGTAGGCGCGCTCCCAATCGGGTTTCGACATCGTCGCGTGGCCAGTGACGACGTGCTCGAGATCATACTTGTTCATATCGGGGTCCATCGCGATTCCCGCGGTCGCGAGCTTCTTGTGGTCTTCCGAACCTGGCAGGGGCGTCAGGCAGAAGAATTCCAGCAGGTCGAGCGGCAATTCGCGTTGGATGATCTTGATGTCGCGCACGATGGATTCCGGCGTGTCGGCCGGGAATCCGAGAATGTAGCCGGCATAGGTGAAACAGCCGACCTTCTTCCACTGCAGGAGCATGGCGCGATATTCCGCAATGCGGTTCTGCTTCTTTTTCGCGCCCGCCAGACTCTCCGGATTGATGTTTTCGAGGCCGAGAAACACGCGCCGCACGCCGGCCGCCGCCGCCTTCTCGATGAAGTGGGGAATGCGGTGGCAGAGCGTATCGACCTGAATGACGAAATTGAAGCTGAGGCCTTCGTTGCGCCGCATCGCGATGAGCCGATCGAACATCGGCTCCCAGTTCTTGTTGCGGGCGAGGTTGTCGTCGGTAATGAAGAAATGATTGATGCCTTGCGCGAGATTGGCGCGAAC